>JAUZPC010000035.1 GCA_030706105.1 Bacteroidota bacterium
AAGACTTTAGAAATATCAGTAAATTTATCATTTGCACATTTTGTACATAACTTCTCATTATTCCTCCAAATGGGTAATAATCTTTTTCCTGGCTGTCAGCCTTCTCTTTAGATACCCTATTTCCAGGAATCAGAATTGGCATACTCAATCGAAACGAACCCTTTATATTTTGTGTATTCATAAAATTTAATAGCCAGTTATAGTCCAGCAACTCAATTCGTAAAGGGAACAATCCTTTATCCTAATCTGAACACCAAAACATTTTTCAATCTCTCCTTTCCTTTGATATGCCGATACAAGCCACCAAACACCATCCCTCGTTACTTTTGCTTCTAATAAAGGTATCAATTCAATGCAATCTTTACATACATGTTTCGTTGCTATTTTTATTGCAGACAAAGAATCCGGACAACATTTTATTTTGTCTTCGGCAATTATTCTGTTGTATTCATTAATTGCTTTTATGTCATTCTCTTGTTCTTTATTCGTATAATAAGTATTCGTACAGCCATAATTAATAAATAAAGACATTAAGATAAAATAAATAAAATTGATTTTCATATTATTCTATTTCTGTTTTTACCAAAGTAATTGTATAAGTAGGAATTGAATTACCCTCCATTATGTAATAGCTGTTTAAGTAACTTCTTTGCAAAACAACCCCGATTTTCTGTTATAAATTACTTTTTATAAATTAAAATGTCAAATACTATTTGTCTGAACCTTGAAAGCATATCCGATTCCGGATGCGCCTGATTTACCTGATTATCATGATTTTAGCTACAAAATGTTTAGTGAAAAGTTGCAATTTTATATCCCAATCGTGCTTAGAGTGTAATCAAGGCAATCCTTTAATCAGGTAAATCATGGTTCAGACTTATATATACTTAGGCCATAAACTTTAATTATTTTACCATCCATTTTATTTATATATGCATATAACTCTACACCTTGAGAATCAGCAGGAACTTGATTATACACTTTCCATACTCCATCTTTTGATAATTCAGTTTTGAAAGTTTTGTTTAGATAATCAGTTTCGCCATACAAAGGAATCCATATTGCTTTTGCAATTTTTATTGCTGTTGCAGCATTGGGGATATAGCCATCATTCTTAGGGTCGGTTTCAATAAAGCTGGGTTTATAATTATTTTCACTTGATTTGTCCTTGTCTTTTGAACTATTGCAAGAAACTAACATTAAGCATTCCAATATCAACATAAAATTTAATAATTTCATTATTTATAACCATGAGCTTTAATTATTTTACCATCTTTTTTATTTATATAAGCATATAATCCACCACCAACTTCATACTTTTTGGGCAAAGTAGTCTCCACGTACCATATCTCATTATTTAGTAATTTTGCAACATAAGGTTTAAATTCGATGAATTTATTATTATACATTGGATACCATACAGCTTCAGCTATTGCTATTGCAGTTTCAGCATTGGGGACATACACAGTTTTTTCCGGGTTAGCCCCAATAAATTTAAGAGTATCAATTTTTACAACCGATTTTTTCTTTTCAACTGGGTGAACATTTTTCTTTTCCACAGTGCTGTTACATGATACTAAAAAGAAGAAAGGAATTATGAATAAACATAATTTAGATTTCATTTTATCTCTCATTTAATTAATAACTCTGAATAAAATTATTTTGTGTTTTCATTTATGTCTATTCTGTTTGCTTCTTTTTGGCTCAATGGCATCTGTCCTTTCTTCACTAGATACTCCCGCTTTGAGTACTTAATTTATCCTGGTTTTGTGACATTTCTAAAGAGTCGTATCCATGACTTTTCTAAAGGGTTATTACAAGTAATTTTTATTTTTGTAAGCTTATTGATAAACACTAAATTTTAAGTTACTTTTTAGAATAGAAAAAATATTATTCTAAAATGGAAAAAATATGTTAAAAAAGCAAAAATTATCATTTTGGCAGATATGGAACATGAGTTTTGGATTTTTGGGAATTCAATTCGGTTTCGCTCTGCAAAATGCAAATGTAAGCAGAATATTTGAGACTCTAGGTGCAAACGTAGATGAAATACCTATTTTATGGATAGCCGCCCCTGTAACCGGATTGATAGTACAACCAATTATTGGTTATTTAAGCGATAGAACCTGGGGGCGCCTTGGAAGAAGAAGACCTTTCTTTTTAACCGGTGCGATTCTAGCTTCGTTGGCTTTATTAATTATGCCTAACTCCCCTGCTTTATGGATAGCAGCAGGAATGCTGTGGATTATGGATGCATCCATAAATATTTCCATGGAACCTTTCAGAGCATTAGTAGCAGATAAGCTCCCTTCTGAACAACGTACATCAGGTTTTGCCATGCAAAGCTTTTTTATAGGTACAGGAGCCGTTGTTGCTTCAGCCCTTCCGTATATTTTTACCAATTGGTTTCACGTTAGCAATACTGCTCCGGCAGGAAAAATTCCTCCTTCTGTTATGTATTCTTTTTATATTGGAGCAATTGCATTTTTATCATCCGTTATATATACAGTTGTAACAACTAAAGAATATCCTCCTGAAAATCCGGAAGAATTTAAAGCCCACAAAGAAGCTACAAAAGGCATTTTAAACGGATTTACCGAAATTTTTACTAATATGTTTAAGATGCCAAAAACAATGCTTCAGTTGGCCATAGTTCAGTATTTTTCGTGGTTTGCATTATTTGCAATGTGGATATACACTACACCAGCCGTTACACATCATATTTATGGCGCAATTGATACAAAATCTGCTTTATATAACCAAGGGGCCGACTGGGTAGGTGTTCTGATGGCCGTATATAACGGCTTTGCCGCCGTAACAGCATTTTTATTGCCACTCATAGCTAAATATACCAGCAGAAAAACAGTTCACGCCATAAGCCTTATTGTTGGCGGTATCAGTTTAATTTCTTTCTATTTTATAAAAGACCCTACCTTACTTTTAATTTCTGAATTAGGTATCGGACTTGCCTGGGCTTCAATTCTATCTATGCCATACGCCATATTAGCCGGATCATTGCCGCAGGAAAAAATGGGATTCTTTATGGGTGTATTCAACTTCTTTATAGTAATACCCCAGATTACTGCCGCTGCTGTATTGGGATGGATTGTAAAACACTTCTTTGGGAATGATGCAATATATGCCTTAATAATTGGAGGTGTGTCAATGATGATAGCAGCCGTTACAGTGTTGTTTGTAAATGATGATAATAAGGAAGTAACTGTTAAATAATTATCAGTTGTCTTTTTAATAATTAAGCTTATGCTAAGAGTAATTCTTTTATGCATAAGCTTTTTTTATACATAAAAAAATTGGCCAATAAACTATTTACAATTTATTGACCAACTTAAAAATAAATCGAATTTATATCAATTTATGGGATTAGGCTAATTTTTTAGATTTTGTATCTTTAACCAAAAGCCACAACCCTGCAGAAATAGCTAAGGAAACAGTGCTGATAATAAATATCAAATTTTTATCAACAACTCCTGAAATCCATTTACCTATGAATAAGCTTACAATTAACTGAGGGATAACAACCGATAAATTAAAAATGCCCATATATAAACCGGTTTGTTTTTTATTTACAAAATCAGTCATTATTGCAAAAGGCAAACTAACAACCGCAGCCCAGCCTATACCGGCAATTGCCATAAAAATGTATATATGATATATTTCAATTCCAAATACCTTAAACATTCCATTGCCCGATAAAACAATTAGTAAATACCCCAATGCCATTGTTGCTACACATAGCATATGGGTTTTAACACGCCCAATTTTTTCGGTAATCGGTTCAAGTACTAAAGCCGGCAGAATGAACCCAATTGTGTTTAGAATAGCAAATGAAATTGCGATAATTTGCCCGATGTATTTATCGTCCTTGATGTTTAGAATATTTTGAATATAAGCAAAAATAAAAACAAACATGGTTTGTATGCCAATCCATGAAAAGCCATGAGCTAAAAACAATTTAAGCAATTCAGGAATATTCGTTTTTTTAGTTACAGCTTCCTCAACTGAACTGTTATCAGATGTTGACTCAACAGTAAGCGTTTTGCTTTCTTTAATAAAGAAAGTAGGTAATACACTAAATAAAAGAACAATAACAACTCCCACCCAAATAAGGTTGTAATTTCCAAGAGTGGCGCCTACAACATAAGCAAATACTCCAAAGAATCCGGAAATAGTCTGCATCCAGGTATATCCTTTTGTCCTTGCAGTCCCTTCAGGTGTAACATCAGCGATAATTGAACGTGTAGGATTAAAACTAATGTTAATTGCCAAATCTAAAGTTAAAGCTACTACGATTGCAACGCCCATTAAGGATTTGTAACCCAGAAAGACTGCAATTTTGTCAATATTCGGCAAAGCTATAAGCATTAAAGAGGCAACAACGCCGCCGATAAGAATAAATGGTCTTCTTCTTCCACCCCAGAACCATACTTTATCACTTATCAGGCCAATTAACACCTGCCCAATAATACCGGCTGCAGGTCCTGCGGCCCATACAATACCAACTTCTTCAATGTTCAAATGATATTTAGTTGATAAAATCCAGCTTAGAGCAGATATTTGAATTGAAAGCGCAAAGCCCATTGCAGTTGACGGCAACGAAAGCATTGCATAAAATGAATTAGTCAATTTTTTCTGAATTTCAAGCATAAGAAATCCTTAAGTTAATTTTCTTAATAATCTAAATTATAAGTTTAAAAATAGTTAAGTTATTTATAAAAAACACATTTATTGGCTATTTTAATAAAAATATATACGGACCTTCTCCCTGCAATTTTATATTTTTATTATCGGGCATTTTAAATTCATTCCCGGAAATTAAATCTTTATAAGCTTTAACTCCCTTCATATTATCAGAATAGTTATTCAAGTCTATTTCTTTTTGATTTCCATCCTTAATGATGTTTAATATTCTTTCATTGCCTAAAATTTTGAAATAGACATAAAAATCATTTAAAGGAGGATAATGCACCATCTTACCCTTTGATAAAGCCGGATATTCCTTTCTAAGTTTAAGGATATTGGAAATAAAGTCGTAATATTTATTTTCCTCCTTGGTCCTTTCTTCTTTTTTGAAAGCATTATGAGTGCTGTTGCTAAAGCCGCCCGGGAAATCTGAGCGAAGTAACCCATGCTCTTCCGCTCCTTTCATTCCTACTTCTGTTGCATAAAGTATTTGCGGAATCCCCCTGCTTGTAAGC
The DNA here is from genome assembly GCA_030706105.1 of Bacteroidota bacterium. Taxonomy (GTDB): domain Bacteria; phylum Bacteroidota; class Ignavibacteria; order Ignavibacteriales; family Ignavibacteriaceae; genus JAUZPC01. The sequence goes on from JAUZPC010000035.1 coordinate 5,217, forward strand.
ATCATCTGAAGAGAATTAAACAATTTTGTATCATTTTTTGCATAAAATTTAATTCTTGCAACATCATGATTGTCTACAAAAATCATTAACTGCTCAGGGTTCGGATATATAAAGTCTTTTGCAAAAGCTTCATATATTGTGTTTAAAGACCCTTCACCCGTATAATATTTCCAAAAAGAATCTCTTAAACCAAAATCAGTCAAAGATGGAATGTTTGAATCGAAATCTTTTTTGTAAAAACTATTTTTTTGGAATGAAGAAAGATAAGCAAAGTCCCCCGTCCAAACCTCAGCAACAATATTTAGTGTAGGATCTTCATCTAAAATAGTTTTGGCCCAGGTAGACATAAATTTCTGGTCGTTATACGGATAAGTGTCTTCTCTAATACCATCAAGGCCTGAATATTCCGTCCACCAAATCGTATTCTGAATAATATATTTTTGGACAAAAGGATTTTTTTGATTTATATCAGGCATGTTGTCAGCAAACCACCCTTGAGTAATTTTTACTATGGATGCACTATCAGAATGGACATCAGAAAAGGATTCCTTATTATGGTTGGCCGGTAGATGTTTTTCAGGAGTTCCATTTATCCAGTCGGGCGTGGGTAAATCTTTTATCCAGGGATGTTCTATTCCAAAATGATTTGCAACATGGTCAAAAATAATTTTAAGCCCTTTATTATGAGCTTCAATCACTAATTTTTTATATAATTCGTTGGAACCCAAACGCTTATCCACATTATAATAATCAGTGGAAACGTACCCATGATAGCTTATAAAAGTGTTATTTTCAACAACGGGAGTAATCCATAATGCAGTTACCCCTAAATTTTTTAGATAATCCAGATGATCCATTATGCCCTGGATATCGCCGCCATGCCTGCCGATGGATTTATTATTATTCCAAGACCTGTCAAAATCAACGGCATCTGCAAAACCCGGCACTTTATCATTTGAAGTATCGCCATTTGCAAAACGGTCCGGCATAATAAGGTAGACAGCGTCATCATTAGAAAAACCCTGATGTATTTTAGCTGAATTTTCTCTTTTTGAAATTGAGTATTTATATTCGCATTTTGAGCTGCTATTCTTTAATGTAAGTAAATAACTGCCCGGTTTGCAATTCTTGGATATCTCAATATCAATAAAAGCATAATCAGGATTAGAGACTTCATTAATTTTAATAACTTTGATTTCATCAGAATTAAAAGAAGCATTTATGTTTTTCAGATTTTTCCCATAAACCATTAATTGAATGGTATTTAATTTCATTCCTTCCCACCAGTTTGGCGGTTCAATTTTGTTAATTGAAATTTCCTGGGCTAATAGAGAAAATGTAATCGAAAGGAAGAAACACATTTTCGAACAAATCTTGAGCATAAAAATCCTTCAAAATGAAAATAATACTATTGCAAAAAATACATTAAATTTTCTATAATTGAAAATGCTTAAAACGATGTCATTTCTTATTTTTGCAGCACTATATCTCAGTAATTTCAAAGGTGTTTAATGTAGCCGAATGCATATTGTTAATAGGAACAATTATGGAGGTTAAAGAGACCCCATATAAATATTTCTATTTCTTTACGCTTTATCTTGATTTTAAGGTATAATAAAGTTTAATTTAAGTTTGATTTTTTTGAAATTATGAAGAACCAGGATAACGAAAAGAATATTATTGTAAATCGCAAAGCAAGATTTGAATACACAATACTTCAGACAATAGAGGCTGGTATTGTATTGCAAGGAACTGAAGTTAAATCCCTGCGGCTGGGTAAAGCAAATTTGAGTGATGCTTATGCAAATATTAAGGATAATGAAGTCTGGCTGCTTAATTTGCATATAAGTGAATATACCCAGGGGAATATAAATAATCACGACCCTTTAAGAACCAGAAAGCTATTGCTCAACCGAAGTGAAATAAGAAAGCTTCTTGGTAAAATAAAAGAAAAAGGATTAACTTTAGTACCACTGAGAATGTACTTTAAAAATGGAAAAGTTAAGGTTGAAATAGCGCTTGCAAAAGGAAAAAAAGTCTATGATAAACGAGAAGCTATTGCTAAAAAAGACTTCACGCGTGACCAGGAAAGAAAAATAAAATACTAAATTCCAATATAGATATAGATACTAATAAATGAATAAAATAAACTTCCCGTCAATAAATGAGCAAATGGACCTAATAAAAAGAGGGACATTTGAGATTATTCCTGAAGAAGAACTTGTAAAAAAACTTGAAAAATCTCTTAAAGAAAACAAACCTTTAATTATTAAATTAGGCTGCGATCCAAGCCGTCCGGATTTACATATTGGGCATGCAGTTGTTCTTAGAAAACTTGCACAATTCCAATCCCTGGGGCATCAGGCAGTTTTAATTATTGGTGATTTTACAGGCATGATTGGTGATCCATCAGGCAGAAACGTAACCCGCCCAGCTCTTTCTTTGGAAGAGACCCGCATCCACGGACAATCGTATTTTGAACAGGCATCTAAAATTCTTGATAAAGAAAAAGCAATAATCCACTATAATTCTGAGTGGCTAAGTAAAATGTCCTTTGAAGATGTAATTAAATTAGCTTCAAAATACACTGTCGCAAGAATGATTGAGCGGGATGATTTCACTAAGAGATTTAAAGCCGGTGAACCAATAAGCATCCATGAATTTTTGTATCCGCTTGCCCAAGGAATGGATTCCGTAGCAATTAAAAGTGATGTTGAGCTCGGAGGAACTGACCAGAAGTTTAATCTATTAGTCGGTCGTGATCTACAGCGCGAATATGGTATAGAACCACAGATTATATTAACTATGCCATTATTAGTAGGAACTGACGGCGTTGAAAAAATGAGTAAATCTTATAATAATTACATTGGACTTTCCGACACGCCTGCTGATATTTTTGGACGGACATTATCAATTCCCGACTCTTTAATATATACATATTATGAGTTAGGTACTGATATTTCTAACGAGGAATTACTTAAGGTAAAGGCTCAATTAAACGATAAAGAAATAAATCCAAGAAATATAAAAAGAGATTTGGCCAAAATTCTTGTAAGAATGTATCACTCACAAGAGGATGCAATTAAGGCAGAAGAAGAATTTGATAAAATTTTCATAAAAAAGGAAGTTCCTGATGAAATTCCTGAGATAATTTTCGATAATTCCATAAATGGAATAAACATACTTGATTTGATTGTAAAAGTAAATTTTTCCCCTTCAAAGGGAGAAGCGAGACGTTTAGTGATTCAGGGGGGCGTATCCATCGATGGTGTAAAAATAGAGGATATAGCGGCTTCGATTAGTATAGATAAGCCAATTGTTTTAAAAGTTGGCAAGAGAAAATTTGTTAAAATAATATGTGAATAGAAAGGAGATGATACTTTGTATGTACCAACCAAAATTTTCTTTACAAAAGGTGTAGGTAGACATAAAGAGTATTTGACATCATTTGAGCTTGCATTAAGAAGCGCAAATATAGAAATATGTAATTTAGTAACTGTCAGCAGTATTTTTCCTGTTGGTTGTAAAAGGATAACTAAAGAAGAAGGTATCAAAGAATTAAAGCCGGGCCAGATTACCTTTTGCGTAATGGCAAGGAATTCTACAAATGAACCTAACAGGCTTATTGCTTCTTCATTAGGTGTAGCCATTCCGGCTGATGTGAATGCTTATGGTTATTTATCAGAACATCATCCTTTCGGACAGACTGAAAAAGTTGCAGGTGAATACGCTGAAGATTTGGCAGCAACTATGTTAGCTACTACATTGGGCTTGGATTTTAATCCTGACCAAGATTGGAATGAACGTGAACAATTGTATAAAATGTCCGGTAAAATTGTAAGATCATTTAACGTTACCCAGTCCGCTGAGGGTGATAAAAATGGATTATGGACAACAGTAATTTCTGCAGGTATATTTTTACCTTAATTTTGGATATATAAATAAAAAGGCTGCCCAAGCAGCCTATTTTTTTAACTCTTCTGATTAGCTTCTTCGATGTGAATTTTTTTCCCTTTGATTTTACATCCCTGCATAGCTTCTATAATATCTTCAGCTTTATTTGCCGGAACGTTAACAAAAGTATATTTGTCAAAAAGATCAATATCACCAATTAATTTACCGGGGATATTAGCTTCACCTGCTATAGCTCCCAAAATATCACCAGGTCTAACTTTATCTTTTTTACCTACAGTTAGAAATAATCTGGCAGTATTTTTATCAACTCTTTCAGTTTTTCCACCTCGTTTACCTCTGCCACTGTTCCTGTTCCCTTCTCTTTCAAAGGTCTCTACGGTCAGATCAAGAGGTTCTTTTTCATCTTTAAAATTCATTTTAAATAAGGCGGCGGCAACTTCTAACGAAGTAAAATCTTCATCAACTATTTTTTCAATTTGAGAAATATATTTTTTTAGTTGACCATCCTTAAGAACATCCTTTATCTGATTAGCAAAAATGTTAAATTTCATTTCCTCAACATCATCAAACGAAGGAACAGCATTTAATTTAATTTTAGTCTTAGCATATTTCTGAATATCTTTAAGCTTTGACATCTCCCAAGCGGTAACAAAAGAAAAAGCTTTACCATCTTTGCCTGCACGGCCTGTCCTGCCGACTCTATGGACGTAATACTCAACATCCTGAGGCATATCATAATTAAATACAGCTTCTACATTCTCCACATCTAAACCTCTTGCAGCCACGTCAGTAGCTATAAGGATTTCGATATCTCCTCTTTTGAATTTATTTAATACTCTTTCACGAACTGCCTGCCTCATATCACCATGCAAACCTTCAGCTCCATAACCGCGTGCCTGCAAATGTTCAATTAGCTCATCAACTCCTTTTTTCGTATTGCAGAAAATAAGAGATAATTTGAAATTATTGATATCAATTATTCTGGCAAGTACTTCCAGTTTATGCTTCTCTTTAACTTCATAATATATTTGTTCAATATTTGGAACTGTTAATTCCTGCTGTACAACTTTTATGAAGACAGGATCTTTTTGGAATTTCTTGGTCAATTCCAATATGGGTTTTGGCATAGTTGCGGAAAACATAACAGTTTGACGATCTTCCGGAACTTCTTTAAGGATAACTTTAATATCATCAATAAAGCCCATATTAAGCATTTCATCAGCTTCGTCCAATACCACAAGCTTAATTGCTGAAAGGTTAATCGATCCCCTCTCAATATGGTCCATAATTCTTCCGGGAGTACCTATAACTATCTGAACACCACTTTTTAATGCTCTTAACTGCCGCTCAATAGGTTGTCCTCCATATACAGGAAGAAATGAAACGTCCTTTTTATACTTTGCTAATTTCTTCATTTCTTCTGCCACTTGTATTGCTAGCTCCCTTGTAGGGCACATTACCAATACTTGTATTTTTTTTGTAGTAGCAGAAAGGTTTTCTATTGCGGGGATACCAAATGCAGCTGTTTTACCGGTACCAGTTTGTGCCTGACCTATAACGTCTTTACCTTTTAACATTTCGGGGATTGCTTCAGATTGTATCGGGGTGGCTTCTTCGTAACCTAACTCAACTATCGCTTTATTCATCTCTTTTGAAAGAGATAAATCTTCAAATTTTAATTTGCTCATGTAGCCTTTTCTTTAAACATATTTTATTCAATTGTAAATATACTAATAAATTATGGTAATATTAAATTTCCACTATAGTATCTGTTTTATAAATAAATATAAAAACAGAATTTAAGTTCAGGGCGTCCCTCTAATTCTGATGAAAATAATGAATTATGAAAAATTCCTGCTCTAATCACAGCAATTCTACTGAGCAAACATTTTATATTGCTCATACATTACAATTGCCGTATCAAAATCAAATCTGGCACGAATTAAAAAGGCTTCATCTCTCTTGGCTAAGGGGGGCTCTTCTTCCCATTCCATATTTGAATTCAATACTTTATGGGTATTTATATCCTCAATAGCCCAGGAAGCAACTCCGTTCTTTCTGGATTTCATAGTCATAAAGATCAGATCTTCAATTTGAAACTTTACAGCCTTATTGAACCACTTAATTTTTTCTTCATCAGTCACTATTATTCCATATTTATACTTATCAACATTATCATTATCGGATAATTTATTATTTATTTTATATTAAAGCAAAAAATACTGCATATGGTAACAATTTTTATACTCCCTTCTGTTGGCTTATATGGGATTATTGCTGTTAGTTGCAACCAACATGTATGGCAAATAAGTAAATAAATTTTATATTTTACCTTATTTTTATATAGGAATATTAAATCTTTATTGTTATTTTTATTATCTAGATTAAGAAATTTATTCACAACTATGTTTAATCTAAAGACATTATAAATTCTTAACAATGAGAACAATTGTTGCTCATTGTATATAGATTTGCAGATATTTATCTGTTACTTAAATGATTTCACAATTGGCATATTTATTGTTTCGGTTTTTGTCAAATTTAAATAATAATAATAAAAGATTTATTTTCATTTTTTGTTGACAATATAACCAAGTTGTTTTAAGTTTGAAAAAAAAATATAAAAATATATGATAACTGAGTTTGGAAAAATTTTTGCATTCTTTACTACAGCAATACTATTTGTAATAATAGTATACATTGTCAGTAAAATTATTAGACCAGCACGTCCTACCTATGAAAAACTAACAACTTATGAATGCGGTGAAAATCCTCAAGGATCCCCTTGGGTTAAATTTAACATTCGTTTTTATGTTATTGCCTTAATCTTCTTAATCTTTGATGTTGAAGTAGTTTTACTTTTGCCGTGGGCAATGGTATATAAAGAATATGGATTATTGGGATTTTCAATTGGGGCAATTTTTTTAATTCTTCTTGGTTTAGGCATGGCATACGAATGGCGTAAAGGAGACTTGGAATGGGCAAGACCTAAACCTGTACCTCCTGTATTAAAAAAGACCAACTTAACTAAGATAGAGTTGCTGCCGGTTGAAGAAAATGTTACTCCTTAATTTTATAATATAAGAAACAAATATGGGCTTATTAGATAAACAATTTGAAGATAGTAATATAATAATTACTACTCTTGATGATCTATTGAACTGGTCAAGATTGTCATCGGTATGGCAACTCCATTTCGGACTGGCTTGTTGTGCTATTGAAATGATGGCCGCTTCCGCTTCACATTATGATTTTGACAGATTCGGAGTAATTCCAAGACCATCACCGAGACAAGCAGATATAATAATTATATCCGGCACGGTAACTTTAAAAATGGGCATAAGAATTAAAAGACTATTTGAGCAAATGGCAAATCCAAAATATATCATTTCTATGGGAAGCTGCTCAAATTGCGGTGGCCCTTATTGGCAGCACGGATATTCTGTATTAAAAGGTATAGACAGAGTGATACCTGTGGATGTTTATGTTCCGGGATGCCCTCCCAGACCTGAGGCTTTATTAGAAGGTTTATTAAAGCTTAGAGAAAAAATTAGAAATGAATCTTTAGCAAAGAAAAAATTATGAAGACTGAAGAAATTTTCCAAAATTTAAAAGACAAGTTTGGAGACTCTGTTATTGAATTAAATACTTCAATGATAGAGCCATATATTTTAGTAAATCCTTTAGAAGTTGATAAAATAAGTCTATATTTAAGGGATAACGAACTATTACAGTTTAACAACTTAATGGTACTTTCAGGTGTTGATGATGCAAACGGTAAAAAAAATGCCGATGACATAATAGAAGGTGGTACCTTAAGCGTATATTACCACCTCGAGTCAACCATATTGAATCATATAGTTGTTCTCAAAGTTTCTACGCCCAGAGAAAATCCTGAAGTCGCTTCAGTTGAGCCAATATGGAAATCATCTGATTGGCATGAAAGAGAAGCTTACGATATGTTTGGTATAATATTCTTAAATCATCCTGATTTAAGAAGGATTTTGATGCCCTACGATTGGGAAGGCGGATATCCATTAAGAAAAGATTATAAGAGTCCCGAGTTTTATCAAGGGATGAAAGTTAATTATTAATCAATATAAGATTTAAATTAAATTAAAAAAATA
>JAUZPC010000350.1 GCA_030706105.1 Bacteroidota bacterium
AATCCCATTGCATCAACAAGAATAGATTTACCGGCACCGGTCTCTCCGGTAATAATATTTAGACCTTTGCTAAACTCTATATCAATCTGTTCAATTAAAGCATAGTCTTTTACGTGAAAGGTCTTTAACATAATTATCCGTTATTTAATATTAAGGAATTGCTTAGCCAAATAAATACCGCAGATTGATTTTGCGTCAATAATTTCACCGGATACAATCATCTTGTCAAGCTCCTCAAACGAGAACTTATAAACCTGCATACCCTGTTCGCCTTCTTCCCTGTTATGATTGCCGGGGGTAAGATTTTCAGCTAAATAAAGATGCAGCAGTTCATCGCAAAAGCCGGGTGAACTGCATACCATTCCAAGTTTTGTAAACTTCTCTGCTTTAAACCCGGTTTCTTCTTCTAACTCTCTTATTGCACAAACTTCGGGATCTTCCTTATGGTCTAATTTACCGGCAGGCAGTTCAAATATAACTTTTTGCAAAGGATATCTGAACTGAGATATAAAGATGACCTCGCTATCACGGGTAAGGGCAACAACCACAGCGCCGCCCGGATGGAGCGCAATTTCCCTTCTTCCTTTATTACCGCTGTCATATTCCAGCTCATCAACTTTAAGATCAATCATTTTTCCATGGAATACCAGATCACTCTTAATCAGTTTATAATTCATAATCTGTCAATATTATGCAAAGTAACCGGTTCATTATTATAATAAGGAGTAAGCTCCTTGCCTAAAAATTTTAGTAATGCAGCTATAACTCCTAAATCGTCTAAATAGCCCACCAAAGGGATAAAATCAGGGATAGCGTCAATAGGAGTAATAAAATAGATAAGTCCGGCAACTACAATTGCCTTTTTTTGCCATGAGACCAAAGGATCTCTCATAAAATTTATGAGAGCAAGAATATCTTTTGCAAAACTTATTTTTTTGCCTGATTCAGCCAGCTTTAGCCAAATATTTTTTTCGACGAACTGAGCTTTTTCATCGGTTTCTTTAATGCCGCCAAAATCCAGCTCTTCAAATTCAGTAAACTGACTATCTTCTTCTTGTTCTTTCATTTAAGCTCCTATTTTAAATGCTTATTAAACCAATCGAAAATTGTATTCCACCATAGTCTGGCATTTTGCGGTTTAGTTACAAAATGAAATTCGTCGGGGAAATACAATAATTTGCTTTCAACGCCCAGTCTCTGCAAAGATGTAAACAACTGAAATGCCTGTTCTTCAGGAACTCTGAAATCCAATGCTCCCTGAACGATTAGCATTGGCGTCTTTGCGTTTTGAATATATCTATGCGGAGAATATTTTTCATATAATTTTCTATTCTGCCAAGGAGTACCGCCATTTTCCCATTCAGGGAACCAAACTTCTTCAGTCGTTCCATACATACTCTCAAGGTTGAAAACACCATCATGGGAAACAACAGCATTAAACCTGCTTGTATGGCCTTCCAGCCAATTGATCATATAGCCGCCATAAGATGCTCCGGCAGCAAAAGTATTTTTCTTATCTATAAATTTAAATTTATTTAGTGCATAATCAAAAGCATTCATTAAATCTTTATAAGCTTTACCGCCCCAGTCTTTTGAAATCTCTTCAGTAAACTTATGTCCATAACCGGTTGATCCTCGCGGATTAGTGGCGACTACCACATAGCCTTTGCTTGCGAACATTTGAGTATTCCAGCGATAATGAAAATCGTCTGCCCAATTACCCTGCGGTCCGCCATGAATTAAGAATACTACCGGGTATTTTTTATTAGCGTCAAAGAACGGCGGTTTTACAATTATGGATTGAACTTTTGCTCCATCAGCTCCGGTTGACCAGAAAGTTTCGGCTGGATTCATTTCCAGTTCAGCTAATAACTTTGCATTTATTTGAGTAACCTGGTTAAGTTTCTTCTCTTTCAAATTGTATGAAAATATTTCGAACGGAAGATTAGCTCTTTGCTGCAAGAAGTAAAGAACAGTTCCATCAGCGGATAACTTAATCTGAGAATTGTTTTGTTCAGAATATACTTTTTCAATTTTTCCGCTGTTAATGTCAATTTTATATACAGGATTATAAATTTCTGTCTCAGAGATAAAATAAATACTCCTGGAATCATTAGCCCATATTATTTCGCCAACGGATAATTTAAAATCGGCAGTAATATTTTTTAATTTCTTTGAAGTTCTGTCATATATTACCAGATTAAGTTTGTCTGCTTCATATCCTGCCCTTGCCATTGAAGTAAAAGCAATATATTTGCCGTCAGGGGAATATACCGGCTGATTATCATTGCCTTTGCTTTCAGTAATTAGAACTGATTTTGGCTGGCCGGCAGTTAAATCAATTGAATATATATCATTATTAGTGCTTGTTGCTAAAACTTTGGAAGTGTTTGCAGTATAGCTTATTTCATTTCCATCAGGAGAAAAATTTATATCGTTTGAACTGCCGAGGGCAATGGTTGGAATGTCATATTTACTTCCGGGAGTTAAATCTTTCTGGACATTCTTATCGAGATCTAAGACGAATAAATGACTGCGCTTGTCTCCCCTCCATTCATTCCAATGGCGAAAAAACAACTCATCAAATATTTTAGCTTTTACTTTACTGGTACTTTCTTTATCATCCTTTACTTTATTGCAGTCATCTGTCTGGCAGTCAGGATATACAGAGGAAGTAAATAATAATTTTTTATAATTATCAGACCATCTATAATCATTAACTCCGGTATAAATTGAAGTAATTTGTTTTTCATTGGCCCCGTTTAAATCGCATACCCAAACCTGGCCATCCAACAAATAGGAAATTTGGTTTCCGTTGTTAATAAACATTGGCTGGGTTTCGTTTTTATTTGAATTTTTAAAAACTTTGAAATCTTTGCCATCTGTATTTATAAGATAAATATCTCTATTCCCTTTATTCTCTTCCATGCTGTAAGCAGCAGCAGAAAACACAATTAGTTTATTATCAGGAGAAACGTCAAAACTTTCAATCCGTTTCATATTCCACAGATCTTCAACTGTAATTGCCCTCTTGGTTTGAGGGAAGGATAAAAATGGTAAAAGGATAAGAATGTAAAATATTTTTTTCATCGCCGTAAGATAATTTTTTGATTAATATTATAAAAATAGCAGAGTTTAGGCATAAAGGCAATTGAAAAGAATGGTTTAGAAGAGAATTATTAGATATGAATAAGGTAGCCTAAGGAAGCTGGCGAGAAAAGGAATTTTAACTCAAATCTCTTTCATCGGTTACTACGGAAAAGGAATCAATCATTTTATTATTTTCAATCATAACAGCCGTAAGAGCTTTACCGGCATAAACAGAAGTATCAATGTAGAGGGAATTGCTCTTTTTCTCAAAGATTATTTTAGACCTGGGAGTATGCCCTACAACCTGGAGCTTACCTAAGTTAAGTAAAATATCCCTTGTCCATAGTACTCCTCTGTCAGTATTACAATCTGAATAGATATGTCCATTAAGCAGATCAATATTATTTTTAACGTCTCCGGAGAGGAATTTTCTATAGTACGAAGAAATACCGGCATGGGAAATAAAACAATCATCTAAGTTGAAATAAAGGGGGAGTCCTTTTATTATAGAAATATGTTTTTGCAAAAGGTTATTTCTATTTTCATAAGAGATTAGTGTAGCAACGTTATCATTATACATCCACGCTGCGCCGGCAG
>JAUZPC010000351.1 GCA_030706105.1 Bacteroidota bacterium
ACTTAATCACTACCATATAATCGGATTTTACAGGAAATTAATTAGCCAAACCCTCAAATAATTTGCACTTTTAATGATTTTTCTTTACGAAGCGGCTGACTTAATAGTCGTTTTGACTCATTTGAAGGTATAAACTGAGAGAATGCGCTTTATTATGCCTAATAAGTAAATAAGTACAATTGAATAGTTTTTTTAAGAATATTTCTAAAGTGAAATATGTTGTTTACATAACTCAATTTATTATTATGCCTCCCCAAATATCTTCCAATCTTAATAATCAAGGTTTAATGTAAACTTATAATTCTTTATTTAAGCTAAATGATTTAATACCTTAATTCTTAAATTTTTAACATTAATTCGGTAATTTAATAACGCAAATTTTTGCTCATTTTCCCGCAAAATGGTTCAAAAAGCAACAAAAATATTTTCCAATCTGCTTGGTTTTGTATATTAAGGATAGTAAATTTATGGGGCATCTTAAAAAATGTACTATATGAAGTAACAATTATTTTCTATTAATAAAAGTAAATTCTATATCGGTCTAAGACCTGCAAATATCAATTAAATATTCAAAAAATATTATATAACTATTGGAGAAGAAGTATGGAAAATGTTAAAATAGTAATCTGGGGCTTTGGCGCAATGGGAAGCGGAATGGCCAGAATGTTATTAACTAAAAAAGGTGTTGATATAATAGGCGTGTGCGACCTCCATCCTGAAAGAGTAAATAAAAGTATTTTTGAGGTTTTAGGAATCGAAAAAGGCGATAGGAAAGATGTAGTAATTAAGGGAGATATTAACGAAGTACTTACTGAAAAGTGCTGCGACGTTTGTCTTTGTGCTACCGATTCTTTTACAAAAAAAGCTTTCCCGAGACTAAAACTGGCTCTTGAGAAAAAAGTAAATGTAATTTCAACTGCCGAAGAGATGTCATACCCTAAAGCTCAGAATCCCGAGCTGGCAGCAGAATTAAACAAGATTGCAAAAGAAAATGGCGTTACAATTTTAGGTACCGGCATCAACCCCGGAATGATTATGGATTTGCTTGTTGTATGCCTTACCGGCTGCATGACAGAGGTTAAGCATGTTGAAGCTAAACGCGTAAACAGCCTTTCACCATTCGGTCCCGCAGTAATGGAGGAACAAGGAGTAGGGATTTCAGTTGATAAATTTAACGAAGGTGTTAAAAACGGTTCACTTGCCGGCCATGTAGGATTTGCAGAGTCCATAAATATGATTGGCGATGCCATAGGCTGGAAAGTTGAAAAATATGAAACTCAGATGTCCCCTATTGTTACTGATGTTGACCGTAAATCCCCTTATGGATTTGCAAAAGCAGGAAATGTTGCCGGGGTTAATATGACGGGTCAGGGATATGTTAACGGTGAAGTACTTATTAATATGATTCATCCGCAGCAGATTGAGCCTGAAATGGCCGGCGTTTATACCGGTGATTATATCACCATTAAAGGAACACCTGAAGTAAACATGCAAATTAAGCCGGAGGTACAGGGCGGATTGGGAACTATTGCAGTTTGTGTAAATATGATACCACATGTTATAAATGCAGCTCCCGGTTTAAAAACTATGATAGATCTGCCTGTCCCCAGAGCAATAATGGGTGACATGCGGGAAATGATTCTTTAGAATTAGAAATTAAAGGAAAAATTATCATGCAGACAGCAAAAAAAGGTGACTGGGTTCAGATACATCAGATTGTATTAAAGGCCGGAGAACGTGCTCCGCAAGTTCCGGAAGATACCCAGGCAGTACCTTTAGAATTGTGGGTAAAAGGTATATTACAGCAAGATGCCGCAATTGGCGATTCTGTTATAATTACAACCGTAACCGGTAGAACCGTTACAGGTGAATTGACAGCAGTTAACCCGGGTTACACACATAATTATGGTTCTTATGTACCCGAGTTACTTAAAATAGATACTCAGTTAAAAGATATTCTTTATGGAGGGTCAAAATGACAAACAAAGACCTTTCTTATTCGGCAGTTATGAGCCGTAAAAATGAAATAATGAAAAAAGCTATTGGGATTGACTACAGTGCCTTTGAGTCAGGCGGAATTGCTTTTGATTATGAAAAAATGATGAAGGAGGCCGGTTACTCACTGGAAGAGATCCAGAAGATTCAGGAAAGTGTAAGCGTCGGCAATACTCCTCTTATAGAACTGAAAAACATAACAGCTCTTCTTAGGAAATTAGCCCCGGAAGGAAAAGGAGCAAGAATATTCATTAAGGATGAAGCATGCAATCCTTCAGGCAGTTTTAAAGCAAGGCGTGCCGCCACCGCAGTTTATCATGCAAAAAAACTTGGATATAAAGGTGTTGTAACTGCTACAAGCGGAAACTATGGCGCTGCAGTAGCTTCTCAGGCCGCAATGCAGGGGCTAAAGTGCATTGTTGTTCAGGAGTGTTATGACAGCAGCATGACCGGTCAGCCGGAGATATTGGAAAAGCAGCGTGCATGTGAAGCCTATGGTGCCGAAGTAGTTCAACTTACGGTAGGTCCTGAACTTTTCTATACTTTTTTATGCCTTCTGGAAGATACAGGTTATTTTAATGCATCACTTTACACACCTTTCGGCATTGCCGGTGTAGAGACTCTGGGATACGAACTTGCCATGCAATGCAAATCAAAGCTTGGAAAATTTCCCGAAGCAGTACTTATTACTCATGCAGGCGGCGGAAACCTGACAGGTACAGCCCGCGGTTTATTGAAGGCAGGCGCAGAGAGCACAAAAGTTGTCGGCGCAAGTGTTGACCTTTCAGGATTGCATATGGCTTCAGATAAGGCATTCAACAGAAAATCTTTTACTACCGGTCATACCGGATTTGGAATTCCTTTTGCAACGTGGCCTGACAGAGCTGATGTTCCGCGAAACGCTGCCAGACCTTTGCGTTACATGGACAGATATGTTCTTGTTACACAGGGTGAAGTATTTTACATGACTGAAGCCCTTGCAGTACTGGAGGGCTTAGAAAGAGGTCCTGCAGGAAATACATCGCTGACTGCTGCTTTTAGTATTGCACAGGAAATGGATAAAGACCAGATTATTGTTGTGCAGGAAACAGAATATACCGGCGCAGGGAAACATCCTTTACCACAGTTAAATTTTGCCAAAGCAAACGGCATTGAGCTTAAATTCGGCAATCCCAATACTGAAGTTCCGGGAACAAACATCATATTGCCTGAACATCCATCAATGATAAAGGCAAAGGATTTTGATTTGATGAAGGCAAAAGTTTCTTATGTTAAAAACTGCATTGCAAACAACAGTGTTAGTTGTGTAAGTAAACAAGATTTGGAATTCATCGCTTTAGAAACAAAGCTGGATGTTGAAACTGTAACAAACATATTAAATGAATTACATATAGCCATAAAATAGTATGGAATATATATTATATTGAGCGCATAAAACTGTACTACTGTTCTGAAAATTTGTAAACTACCGGCATCGGGCTTCTTAACCCGAAGGTTCGTTCAGACTGGCAGGACATCCGGATTTATATTGGTTTTTATAAATGACTTTTAGCGGTCTCAATATTCAATGGAACAGAAAATTAAATAAAAATATATTATTAGGAATAAAAATAATGAAACGTGCAGATGATTTCGAGACACGTAGGCAACATCTTGCTAATTTGACGGATGAACAATTAAAAGAAAG
>JAUZPC010000352.1 GCA_030706105.1 Bacteroidota bacterium
AATGAGACGATAAGAAGGACAAAACCCGGAACGGGTGAAACTATTGAATTTGGAATCACAAAAAGAAATCATAGTGTCACCCTTTCAGGGTTTATCGACTATTCAATGTATCATTCTACGATCATATCACCCTTTCAGGGTTTCATAATTCCGAGAATGAAGCGAGGAATCTGTTAGGTCTTTTGCACGATGCAGAACTCTACTTTTGTGTTTTGCAAACAATTAGATTTCTCTTAGGCTGCCTGTCATACTTTTGAGCCAGTCACAAAAAAAAGTCTTGTCTCCGTTTTTGCAGAATATTCATTACATATTTTTTATACTGAGCTATATCTATAGCAATCTATCAAATTATTGAACTCTTAAGGATCGACTACATATAACTTTGTGGAGTTAGGAGTTAGCTAATTTCGTAATGACCCATAAACCCCGTATTTACGGAGCCAGGTATAACAAGAATATTCTTTCTAACCAACTATTTTATTTGTAGTTGTAGGATTTAGAATACGTATAACTTGGCGGAGTTAGGGTTTAAAAACAAAAAAAGCCCACGGCTTAAAAACCGCGGGCTAGTTAGAATTCTGAAAATTCTGGTTGTTACTTCAGCAGCATCATTTTATGGCTGATGTTTACGTTTGCACCTCTTAATTGATAGATGTAAACGCCGGTCGGTTTATCTATTGCATTAAAAGTAAATTTATGCTCACCTGCCATCAGTTCGCCGTTGTGCAATACTGCAACTTCCTGGCCAAGCAAATTATATATTTTTAATGTATAGACGCCTTCTTCCAAGATCCTGCATCTAATTGTTGTACTTGGATTAAATGGATTAGGATAGTTTTGTGCTAAAGCAAAACCGGAAACTGTTGCATAGCTTCCCTGCTCTTCAACTGCACTAACAATGTTGAACTGAGCATCATCAAAATATATAGAACCGGTTTTAACTCCATTAGAAGTCTGTCTGACAACTATATTGGTAAAAGTTATGTTACCTGTTCCGCCAATTGATGCCAATGGAATTCTTTTCAGTTTCCAGCCGGTCCAATTGATTGTATCAATAACTGATTTAACTGTATTACCGTTTACATTAAACCAATATTCAAGCCTGTTCATGCTTAAATCGCCAAATACCCAGATTCCGAATTCTGAACCGGAAGCACCTCCGACAACAGGAGTATTCAAATCATTTATCTGGCAAATCCCGTTGTTTCCGGTAAATGTAAAGTTAAGTTTGCCTGAATATGTTCCGCTTATTTTTCTGTCTGAAGCAGTTACAATTACAGTAGCAACAGTGTCTATTCCTAAATCACTTCCTTGTTTTTGAATTTTCCAATTATTAACGTTTTCAAATCCTTCAACAACTGTTCCCAACTGATAAGTATCACCATCTGTTACAAAAGCTATTATTACAGAATCTCCAATTGGTATTCCTTCATAATCACAAATTTTTCCTTTTAACAGTAATGAATAATTCTTATTCTTTTCTAAAGCAACTTTAGGTTCAAAATAAACCAATCCCTTACCATTTTGAGTAAAGATTTTTCCATTAGCAATTGTTTGTTTTACATTATTCCAATCGTAGAGTTCAAAATTGCCTACAACGGCACTGCTTGGTACCGGAGCATCAAATTGAAATCTGAACTGAGCGGTTGGACTAATTTTAGTCTGCATATCAACCGGATAAGTCTTTTCAATTGTTAACTTATTTCTGAACCTTGTCTTAAAGGTAAATGATAAGACTTGGTGAAGTTTAACGTTATTAAGACCCTTTGCAGTAGTATCAATCTTTATGATGTATTGGGTTGCCCTATCATAAATAACAGCAGGTTTGAAATTCAAAGTAAAACTGCTATTTGACCAGAAAATTGTTCCCGGAACAGCAGGAGAAATGGAAAATGCTGCTTCAGTAGTAGCTTTATCCATTTGCTGGCTGAATGTAATTGACACTGTATCAGTTGATCTAACGCTATCCTGATTGTTAGAAGGATAATATGAGAGAACAACCGGCGGGGCAGTTTGACTATAATGAGCAGTAATAGCCCAAACGACTGGTGTTATCTTTTCATGACCGGTATTTGCGTCTGACCAATCATAAATTGCATTTTTACCATTCAAAAGGCCTCCGTAATTGCCAGCATTTTTATCACCAAAAGGATCGTTGCAATAAACAGAATGCTGAGTTCCGTACTGTCCAACAATCATTACAATGTGTGCAGCAGTAAGTTGTGTAGTACAGACGATATATGGATAGCCTAATCCAATTTCCGTAGTAACTTTTGTAAAAGGAACATCGTCAGTCCTGGCAGATGATACTCCGTGTCTTTGAAGAAAAGAAACAGCATTTGAATATGGTGATCCACTGCCATTCCACATATAACCGTGAGCGCCTGAAGGCCAGCCGCTGTATCCCGTAAAAGTATATCCGTTATAAGTATATGGATCAGAAATATAAATTCCGTATTTACTTATATGACTATGTGTAGTTATTGGAGATGGAGGTAAAATACCGAAGGATGCAAGTGCCTGCATACAGCTTGTAGCGCCACAGCATGAATATCCGTCAGGCCAATCTTCTCTTGTATCTAATACCTGATGTATATGTACATAATCCGGAAGATCTTTGGGGTTAGATTTTTGCAGACTGCTTGTTTCAGGTGTATAATATTTTACCTGCAGCGGGGCAGCTAATTTTAATATGACTGACTCTACAGCAGGCTGACCTGTTTTTGAAATGCTGAGAGACTTAACTTCATTCTGGTTGTATGTTTGAAAAATAATTTTATTAGAGGA
Source organism: Bacteroidota bacterium (assembly GCA_030706105.1). Classification (GTDB taxonomy): domain Bacteria; phylum Bacteroidota; class Ignavibacteria; order Ignavibacteriales; family Ignavibacteriaceae; genus JAUZPC01. The sequence continues at coordinate 2,788 of JAUZPC010000352.1, forward strand.
AGCATCAAAATATGGTTCCATTTCAAACTTGTCTGGAGTATTTGTAATATTTTTAACAAATTCTCCTTTTGATCCGGCAAGGAAAATATCTGAATTTAGCAATACAGCTTTTTGGAAGTCAATATCTTTTTTAAAAAATACAATCTGGCTGCTGTTGCTTAACCAGGCAGGATTTTCACCCTCTCCGATGTAATAAGTATTTCCGGCAGCTATGTTAGTAGTGTATATTTTCAATCCATTTGTTGTATATACAATTGATTTACTGTCTGGTGACCATTGCGCATTTGCGTATCCATCCTTGGAATCAGTAATAACTTTTCTACTGCCTGTATTTAGATTGAGCAGCCAAAGCTGGTCTTCCTTATCTCTAAAAACAACAGAATTCCCGTCAGGGGATATCGGTGTTCTGTTTGAATATGTACCAAGATCAATTGCCCGCTTTTGGCTTTTGCCGGCAATTATCAATTTATTTCCGATTGTATAAGCAACAGTTCCATTATCTGCAAAACTTACCTGACCGGCATTCTGAGTATAATCTTCAAGAATAGTGATTTTTTTATTCTTTAAGTTATAAATTGCAGGTGCCTGTAAGCCTGTATTTGGATTAATTGACTTATACCCTATTTCCTCACCATCTTTTGAAATTGTAAGATATCTTCCGCAACCGGGAGACGAAAACAGGGTTTCGACTTTATTGTTATTGGAAAGATATACTGTTGAATGATGTTCATCGGTAAAAATAATACCGTGAGGGGTGGTAATTGGATTATTTATATAGCCTTCCGGCAATTTTGATGTCTTATTAGTCTGAGAAAAGACTGATATTTGAAGTGCAATAAATAAAAAGAAGAGAAATTTAACGTTTAGTAACTTAAAA
>JAUZPC010000353.1 GCA_030706105.1 Bacteroidota bacterium
CCCTTACAATAGACCATTTAGTGAAGGAAGTAATTATTCGAGACCTTTGGTGACCAGAATTATGGCAAATAAGCAGTATCGTAACTTATACACTCACTTTATGCAATTTTATAATAATTTATTTGCCCTGTCAAACTGGGAAAGCAGAATTGACAGTTTTAAACAACAGCTTCTTCCTTTTGCCGCTGCTGATACTATGCGGACTAAGGATTATGGCTTTACTATAAATGACTTTTTAAACTCATACTCTTTGTCGGGTTATTCTAACCAGCATGTAAAAAGAGGGCTAAAAGAATTCATAAATACGCGGAATGTTGTTTTACCGGGCCAGTTAGTCTTTTATAATAACCAAAGTCCAATCGTCTATGACATTAAATATTTTCCGCAAAATCCCGGACCAAATGACACTATTTATGTTTATGCTGCGGCTTTTTGCAAAGAAGGCTTTACTGACCTGAAGATCAATTTTGTTAAAAACAATCAGGCCAATTTTGAATATAATATGACTTATTCCCCGGTTCTTAATACAAGTAAAGTTGAAGAAGCTGACAGATGGATCGGAAAAATTCCTCCTTTGGGTACGGGTGGAAGTGGGAAGTTTATTATTGCAGTAAAAGATATTAACAACAATACTTCATTATATCCGCGTAATGAATGGATAAATATATCTTCTCCAATAGTAAATGCCGGGGCAGTTGTAATTAATGAATTACTTGCAAAAAATGTAGCGGGAATTACTGACGAAGCCGGGGACCATGAAGATTGGCTGGAGCTTTTTAATTCGTCTAATAACCCGGTCAATTTATCTGGAAAATATCTAACAAGTGATAAAGATAGAATCAACTTATGGAAAATTCCGCAGGGTACATCAATTGCTCCGAGAGGTTACTTATTGATATGGTGTGATAAAGAGCCGGCTGAAGGTCCATTGCATTCCAATTTTAAATTATCCGCAGGTGGTGAGTCGGTTTATTTTATTGACAGTGACAGTCTGACAATTTTAGATTCACTGCATTTCCCGGCACTTGGAGCTGATACTTCTTATGGAAGGTTGCCGGATGGAAACAGCATTTGGGCAATAATGCTTCCAAGTCCGCTTTCGGCAAATACCAACATAAATAGTGTAAATGAGCCAAAAAACACTGTAAGCAATTATGAATTAAGCGCTTATCCTAACCCGTTCAATCCCTCTGTAAATGTAAAATACACTATTGCAGATCAATGTAAAGTAAGCATATCAATTTATGATGCCCTCGGCAGGGAAGTATATAATATAGATGAAGGAAGGCAGAACGCCGGTAGCTATATACTGAATTGGAATGGGAAAAATAAATATAATGAACAATTGCCAAGCGGTGTTTATTTCTGTCGCGTATCCGCTGGTGCAAACAACATGATTAAAAAATTGGTAATGGTAAAATAATTTGAATTTATAGAACCATTTTTTCTAAATCCCTTACTTCCCTTATCCTTAAAAGGGAAGTAAGGGGCATTTATTTCTCGTGAAACAACTTATATTCCTCTTCCTTTTTTACTTTTCTTTTTCCTTTTGCACTTTTTATTTCTTTTTGTTTGGTTTTTAATGTAAAAATATGTTATCTTTAAGGAATCAGTTTCTTTTCGTGTTAAAAGAAAAATAAAAATGTATCCTTTAAAAATAATACCATATAACTGCACTCTCATGTACATCCAATTGAACTTAGGATAGTTTTCCTTTGTCTCGTCCCCCTTTGCATTTTAAATAAATCTTAAAATATACACATATAAAACATAATGGAGATATTATGGCTATCAAAAATATCTTGATTATGGGAGCCGCTGGTCGCGATTTCCATAATTTTAATACTTATTACAGAAATAATAAAGATTATAACATCGTAGCTTTTACTGCTACACAAATCCCTAACATTTTCGGAAGAAAATATCCAAGCCAATTGGCTGGCGATTTATATCCGCAAGGAATCAATATTTACGATGAATCAGAATTAGTTGATTTGATTAAAAAATTCAAAGTTGACGAAGTTGTGTTCTCTTATTCTGACATTCCATTTAATGTTGTTATGGCAAAAGCTGCTTTGGTTAATGCCAATGGAGCTTCCTTTACTATGTTAGGTGCACAACAGACAATGGTGAAAAGTACAAAACCTGTGGTTGCTGTTTTAGCTGTTAGAACCGGCTGCGGAAAATCCCAGACTTCTCGTACTATAGTAAAATTATTAAGGGATGCAGGTAAAAAAGTTGTTGCTATCCGTCATCCTATGCCTTATGGTGACTTAGTAAAACAAAAAGTTCAAAGATTTGCAACTTTAGAAGATCTTAAAAAACATGAATGTACTATTGAAGAGATTGAAGAATACGAACCGCATATCGCTTTAGGTGGTGTTATTTATGCCGGTGTGGATTATGAAGCAATTTTAAGAGAAGCTGAAAAAGAAGCCGATGTCATTCTTTGGGATGGCGGTAATAATGATACTTCTTTCTATAAAGCTGATGTTACTTTTACTGTTGTTGATCCACTAAGACCAGGAAATGAATTAAGCTACTATCCTGGTACTACTTCTTTAAGAATGGCTGATGCTGTTGTTATTAACAAAATTGACTCAGCAGATGCAAAAGACATCCTTACCGTTAGAAACAATATTCGTTCAGTTAACCCAAATGCAACTATTATAGATGCTGCTTCTCCTTTATTCGTTGAACATCCTGAAATGATCAAAGGGAAAAGAGTATTGGTAGTGGAAGATGGTCCTACATTAACGCACGGTGAAATGACAATTGGTGCCGGCACTGTTGCTGCTTTAAATTGTGGTGCAAAAGAATTAGTTGATCCTCGCCCGTTTACTGTTAAATCTATTACAGAAACTTATGCAAAATATCCTAAGATTGGGGTATTGTTGCCTGCAATGGGCTATGGTGATCAGCAAATGAAAGATCTTGAAGAAACAATCAACAAAACTGATTGTGATGCTGTTGTTATTGGTACTCCTATTGATTTGGGTAGAATCCTTAAAATCAATAAACCATCTACAAGAGTTATGTATGAACTACAAGAAATCGGCAGTAATACAGTTGCAAGTGTATTAAAAGAAAAAGGAATTCTCTAGTTCTCCTTATAATAATAGCGGAAATAGAGACTATCTGTTTCCGCTTCTTATTAGAGTGTAACTGCTTTGCTGGATTTGCTTTATAGACATTTCTATAAGGGTAATTTTAATTCTACTTGAGTGGGGTTTCTATTATCATCTTTTTATAGTGTCTGCAAATAATTAATTTCTTTGGCCTGGACCTATGGAAAAAGATAATATTTCACTTCAGCCCTCTCCGGTTTATGCCGGGGAAGGGCAAGGGTGATTTTTGTATTTGTCGTTACTTTATAAGCTTTGCAACTATAAGCTTATATCTTATTGCAACTTGCTGCCTTTTTCTTTCTTCCATATCGAAAAATGCATAATTGATTCAAGCCCTTTCAAAATTCATAAATAAATAATATATTTTGCCCAAAGTCCATTTATTTTATTGAAAATGACAATAATTCTTCCAAAATGTACAATTCGCAATTTCAAGCTTGCTGATGCAGAATCTTTAGCCTGTTATGCAAATAATAGGAATATCTGGTTAAATTTGAGAGATGGTTTCCCGAACCCATATACTGTAAA
>JAUZPC010000354.1 GCA_030706105.1 Bacteroidota bacterium
ATGTTGTCTAATCCGGGATAGATACTGTCAACTCCCGCCGGACTTGTAATTACAACTTTAGGAGGAACTTTAGAGACTATCTGAGCATCAACAAATGTTACAAATGTGTCTGCCGGGGTTACATTAAGGGTAAAATCTTCATAACCTGCTTTTGTTATTTTTAATTGTTTTGAACCTGTAGGCAAGCCCTCAAAATAGTAATACCCGTTATGCAGCAAGTTCGGGTCTGTGGTATAGTTATGGAAGACTGTTTCATATGTATCTGTAGTATCAACCTGACCGTTATAAGTAACTACTGCACCGTTTATCGGGGTGCCGTTTTCTATGTCAGTAATAATTCCTGTTACGGCTCTGTTAGTAGGTATTGTTGCTGATTTGTATCTCAAAATTGCCCAATAAACAGATTTTGCCTGAAGTAATCTGAAATATTTATTCATGTTAAGCTGATTCTGTACAGGATTTGTATGGAATCCGGCTTCATGTAATTCACTGGGCATGTTAGAAGTTCTGTTCACAAATAGGTAAGGACCTCCATTGCAGCCGCCATAGAAAGAACAATCGCCCCAGGATCTCCCTGAAGGAGCGCGCATTAATCTTACAAGATAATCAATCATCGGACCGCTCATTGCCTGTCCGCCGTGAGGAATCTTTTCTGTTCCGTCTGAGTATTGACCCCATAAAAGTAAACAGGTGTTGTTAAGAGGGCTGTCTGAAGCATCACTATGGCAAGAGTGGTACCATGCGGCACCCAATGCATTTGCTTCAGCAGTTCTTTGTTCTAAAGCTACATTTTGGTCATCATTAGTCCTGCACATGTACACAGTGTCAATATCGGTTGTGGTTAAAAGTAAATTTCTAACTTCAAGTGCAACCCGTAAGTTTTTCTTTGCTTCTGATAGTCCGTATATGCCGGGGTTTTCATCCTGACTATGTCCCGGATCCAAGTAAATGTTCCAGCCGCTAAGCCCGGTTACTTGTGCGTTGCTGACAGGAACGAAAGCAAAAATAAGTGCAACAATTAATAAGTAATAAAATTTCATTTAATTCTCCTAATCTCTCTATTTTGAAATCTGCATAGAATAAATAATGCCGTCATTTAATGAATGGAAAATGATTGATTTTCCGTCAGGTGCAAATGATGGATTCATGGATAGAATATCGGATCTATCAGTCAAATTTTGTTTGCCTGTCCCGTCTGTGTTTATTACAAAAATGTCGGAAGATGTAAAATCATGTCCGTTATCTTTTGTAATTTGATAAACTAAAGTGTTTCCATCAGGAGAGAATTTAGGGTTAAAGCCAACACCTAAATTAACTAAGTTTGAGCCGTCAATATTCATTACATACATTGCTCCGCCAATTACTTCAAAAGCAGCTTTCTTGCAGTCAGGGGATATTGTTAAATTTAGTACCCTGCTGTCTTTTCCAAGGTCAATAGATTTAATACCTTTATTTGCTAAACTGCCAACTGTTACTTTATTGTCTTTTATGTAAATGATATTTTCTGATGCATTTTGTTTTGCTGTAATTCCGGTCTCGTAAATTTCCAGAATCCCGCGGCTGCAAAGAATTACTTTTTGGTCACCGTTTGCAAATGCAGGAAGTCCCGGCATAAGTGTTCTGTAGTCAGTTAACAATTTTGAAGTTCCGGAGTTTAAGTCAAATAGTTTAACAGCGTTATATCTTTTAGCATCTTCAAATTTTGCAACTTTTGTAATTATATAAGAAGAGTTTGAAGACCAGCTGTAGCCAAAACCTGCTGCGTCTTCATTTGTAATCTGTTTAATAGAGCCATCGGCCGTATTTTGAACATAGATGCCTTTATAATTTGAACCCGTGAAGGCAATTTTTGTCCCATCGGGAGAATATTGAGCGTTCATATAAAACTGATTACTTTTTGTAATAAGTTTTACGGGATCATATGCTTTATAGCTTTGTGCCTGTATCGAAATGAACAGTGAGCATATAAAAAATATGTATATTTGTTTTTTCATGCGCTTGAACCTTTGAATTTGATAGTTGAATCATTAGTTTTAATTTAATTGGTAAGTTTAGCAAAAAAAAATATTAAAAAAGAATTATTTTTTTATACCTTTTGGAAAAATATCTGGGAAGTTGGCAGTATTCCAAATACATTTTCGCTGTTTGCAAATTTTTCCGCCTTTTCTATGAAGTCCATTCTATAATTTTGTTAAAATCCAAAGGTTGTCCCCGGAATTCACAAAAAAGAACATTTATAACGGCAGGCAGAGAATCTGACTAAATTATTAAATACCCGGGAACTAATATAGTCTATGTTTCTAACTCTTTGCTATTTACACTTTATTTGGGGATTTACTGCTATTTATTATCTTGTCAGAGTACTATTTTGGCCGAAAACATGCCCTACATAACAAAATTTTTGAAAATTTGCAAACGTATAATAACTTAATTGATTTTGAATATGTAGTTTATATATTTGCGCTCGACAATTTGATTATTGTTAATTATTGATTATATGATTATAGGAGCATCATGAAGAAGTTAGTTTACTTTGTCGATTCGTCGGTCGGGAAAAAACTAATTATGGCTTTAACCGGGCTGTTTCTATCGCTTTTTATGATAGAACACCTTGCGGGTAATCTTTTAGCACTAAAAGATCCCAAAGCTTTTAATGAGTTTTGTGAATTTATGGCCGGAACCACAAACTTGATAAATATTTTAGTTCGTTTTGTTGAAGTCGGACTATTTTTAATTGTTATTTATCATATTACAAACGGAGTACGCTTGTGGTTTTCTAACAAAGCCGCACGTTCTCAGGGTTACGCAGTTAATAAACCGGGAGATAATTCTTCCTTCTTTTCCAGATTTATGATTCAAAGCGGAAGCATTGTCTTTATCTTTCTGGTCATACATCTTAGAACTTTCTTTTTCCCTTCAAGATTTGCAAAAGAGAGTTTTATAAATGAAAATGGAAATATGTATCAAAGCATGGTTAATGCATTTACTAATCCCTGGTATTCAGGGTTTTACCTCTTTGCACTTATTTTGCTTGCCTTCCACTTAGTTCATGGAGTACAGAGTGCTTTTCAAACATTAGGTATTAGGAATAAGTATACTCCATTCTTAAAGGGATTCGGTATTGCATTTTCAATTATTATCTGTCTGGGATTTGCAATTATTCCAATTTATTTTTTAGCAGGAGGTAAATAATATGAAATTAGATGCAAAAGTTCCTTCGGGAAAATTAGAAGACAAATGGACTAAACATAAATTCGATTTAAAATTAGTTAACCCTGCAAATAAAAGGAAATATGAAGTAATTGTTGTGGGTACGGGTCTTGCCGGTGCTTCAGCGGCTGCTTCAATGGCTGAGCTTGGTTATAAAGTTAAAGTATTTTGTTTCCAGGATAGTCCACGCAGAGCTCATAGTATTGCTGCACAGGGTGGAATAAATGCTGCTAAAAATTATCAGAATGACGGTGACAGCGTTTATCGTTTGTTCTATGATACTATTAAGGGCGGTGATTACCGTGCTCGCGAAGCTAACGTTTACCGTTTGGCTGAGCTTAGTGTTAATATTATTGATCAATGTACCGCACAGGGTGTTCCTTTTGCAAGGGAATACGGCGGTTTGCTGGATAACCGTTCATTTGGCGGAGCACAGG
>JAUZPC010000355.1 GCA_030706105.1 Bacteroidota bacterium
CCTGGGTCAGGTTCAGTAAATGCAGCATATTTCTTATCAGCTAAATTTCTACCGGCTACATTTAAGCCAATACTGTAATTAGAAATTTTTATTGTATATGAAATGCTTGCACCTAACAAAGTATAGCCTTCGGCTGCTTCAGACTCAACATTTGCACCATCAATATATGATTTAGAATACATCTCTGCATTTAAACTTACTGTTAATTCAGGTAATACAAAGTACTGTAAATCTAAGTATAACTGGTGTTCAGGTGAATTTGGAAGGAAATTGTCTTTTTTGATATATTTAACAATTGACGTATCATCCATAAGAATTCTGATAGGAGAATCATTATTATATTTGAAGTTAGAATATGTATAAGCTGCCTGCAATTCAATTTCTTTAATTGGAGAATAAGCTACATATAATTCTACTCCTAATCTTTTACTTGAGCCAAAATTTCTGTAAAAAACTTCTTGTCCGCGTCCGGAAACTCTATATCTGTCAAAATCATTTTTGGTAGTCATATAGAAACCGGCAAGATCATATCTCAAATTATCGCGTAATAAACCTCTTACACCAAGATCTATGCAGTTTGATGTAGCAAAGGTTAAATCATTATTAAATCCGCCAAAACTAAAGGGATTGTGTGCTAATTCCTCAGTAGCAGGAGGTAAGAAACCCTGACCCCAGTTTGCATATAAGTTCATTTCAGTAAGCGGGGAATAGGTAACACCAATTCTTCCGGTTGTTTTAGAAAAATCCTTATCGCCTGATAAGCCCTGGCCCAGATTCAAGTTGTCGGTAAGTTTATTTGTTAAATTATCATATCTTAAACTAACCATGGCACCCCATTGTTCGTTTAAATTTACTTTGTCAATAACAAACAATCCTAAACCGGCTTGTTTATATTTCTGATCGAACAATCTGCCCGGAACTTCAAAAGAGTGGTCGTTTGCTTGTCCGTATTCATCAATATTCTGGCCCTGAAAATCAATACCGGCACTTACAGTATTCTTAAAAGAAGAATTCTTACCAGCAGTGTTTAAAACATACTGCAATGTTCCGCCGGGATTTGTAATCTGCCTATGGGTAAAGGTTTTATTATTAGCTTCAGTAAATTTAGTGCTCTTTACGTATCCATTAAAAAGGATTGAATTGTTTTCCATAATATTTATAGAACCTGAAACACCTCCGGTAAAACGGTTGGTTTCCAGATATTCATTAAATGGAACAGCATCATCATTAGGAAGCTTTGGATCTCTGTTGAAATAATCCAGATTTATACCTTCCGGATTTTCATGATACCATTTAGACCAGCTTATTACCGGAGTAATTGAGATGTTATCGGTTGGGGTATACGTAACTTTGCCATAGACATTATCGCCCTGGAAATGTGTATGAGTACGATATCCGTCACCCATAGAACGTGAAGCAGATAATCTGTAATTCAAATCAGAGCTTGCACCGCCTAATTGTAATCCGGATTTCCAAAAACTATTAGAACCTGCCATGCCAAAAACTTCACCGCCGAACGGTTTGTTTTCGCCATTTTTGGTTGTAATATTTATAACACCGCCTGCTGCACTACCGCCATATAATGAAGCAGCCGCACCTCTTAGGACTTCAATGTTTTTTACATTTGCAAAATCAACATCAAAAAAATCAGGCGCAAATCCTGAAGGGTCATTAATTGGAATACCATCTTGTAAGATTTTTATTCCTCTTATGCCGCGTTCAGATAATATCCCTTGCCCTCTAATTGAAAGGTGGACTCTGGCGCCGTTTGCCTGGTTATCAACCTTAACGCCGGGAACTAATTTCATAGGTTCTTCCATGCCGATTGAACGGGGAAGTCTCTCAATAAAATCAGAACCGACAATACTTGCAGAAAAAGGAACATCTTTAAGGGGCATTATAATTCTTGCTCCGGTAATCGTAACATCAACCGGATACTTAAAAGATAACGTGTCCCTTTTGGGAGATTGAGCATAGTTATATTGTGCAGCTGCAAGAATTGCAACCACCAATATTAGGATTTTTTTCATATATTTTCCTTATTTAGAAATTATTTGAATTTATTTAGTGATTTAGTTTATTGCTATGACTAAACAATTAGTTATAACAAATTCCAAACGATAACATAAGAATGCCTTATCGTTTATATGGAATTATTTTGAATGTAAAGTAACAGTCAAAAAAGGGTTATTAAGAAATACAAAGTTGGATCTTAGGAGGGGGAGAGGGGATCTTAGTATAATATGATGTATATGTATCTTTTTTAAAATTTAAAATATTCGCAACATAATTGTGTTTGTGAATCGAAAATGCGCTTTTTACCAATCCGGTAGAAATAATACTGGAAATAATTCTTAATGAGTTTTGTGAAGGTGTTTTTGCCTTATGGTTGTCATTATCTCTTTGGAAAGCTTTTACTAATTGTTCTTCTTTTTCATCATTCAGGCAATAGATACTATGCTTGCCGTTTTTAAATTCACTTTTAACTATATCAAACATTTTTCCATCATACTCAAATTCATCTTCTTCAGTAAATTTAAGCTTGGAAAATTCATTTTGAGAAAAAGAAAAATGTATTGCATCTTCCGGAGAGATTCCTCTAAAGATTCTCTCTTTTATTTCTCTTTTAGCCTCAAACTGCATCTGCTGAAACAGAACAATATAACCGCAGGAATTGATGACAAGAAAAATGATTAATAATATGGATAAAAGCTTTTTCATTTTGAACATACAAGTTATGTAAAAAATCAAAATATTGCAACTTATTTCTTAAAAAGTAAGAAGTTATAAATTTATTTATTGAAAAATGAAAAATATTTGACAAAATATTTGCATTAATTATGGAAATAGTATTATATTTGGATCTCAAAAATAAAACACTTGGGGGCTTAGCTCAGTTGGTTTAGAGCATCTGCCTTACAAGCAGAGGGTCGGAGGTTCGACTCCTTCAGCCCCCACCAGGTTAATGCCTTGCAGAAATGCAAGGCTTTTTTGTTTTAAATAAACCTACTTATGTATGGAAAAATATTATGTATATATTCTCAAGTCTGATGGTATAAAGAACCCCTATTACATAGGGCAGACAAATAATCTTGAGGAAAGAGTAAACAGGCATAAGAACAACCGCAATGAATACACAAAGAATAAAGGTAATTGGGAATTGGTTATATCAGTGGAATTAGCGACAAGACTTGAAGCAATACAATTGGAGCATAGACTTAAAAAGATGAAGAATTCCAGGAAGGCGATTGAGTATCTGGAGAAAATGGTTTAGAGCACTCCGACAAAGTCGGAGGGGTCGGAGGTGCTCACGTAGTGATCCCTTCGGGAGACTCCTTCAGCCCCCACCAGGTTAATGCCTTGCAGAAATGCAAGGCTTTTTTGTTTTAAACCGAAACAAAATAAATTTAATGTTGCAGAGGGGTCTTAGGTGCTCACGTAGTGATCCCCTCGGGAGACTCCTTCAGCCCTACCAAGTTAATCCTTGCAGCAATGCATGGATTTTTTGTTTATTTTAAGCTAGTGAGGCTTAGAGAATATAGTAAAATGCAACTATAGCAAATCACAATAACTTTATTATTTATTTTCAAATTTATTTCAATAAAATAATTTTTTTAGCGTCGTTATATTTTCCTGCAGAAATC
>JAUZPC010000356.1 GCA_030706105.1 Bacteroidota bacterium
ATAAAACGAATTTTGGAGAAATGATACAATTTGCCAGATCATTTTTACTTCTTTTTAGTTTATTATTTATCTATTTTAAACCTGATTGATGTACAATTTTTAGGTAATATTGATATGAAATGTTTTATACTTTTCTTCGTAATTTTAGTGTCAAACTTTATAATAGGTCAAACAATGGAGCTGCCAATAATCCCGGTGCCGCAAGAGGTTAAACTAACAAGCGGAAGTTATAAGTTTAAAAAAGAAATTAAAATCGGCATTAAGAGTGAAGAACTTCGTTTCTCTGCCGAGAAAATTCAAAAAGCTCTTAAAATAAGTCTTAATATAAATGCCCCTATTGTAAAAGATAATGGCGACATCGTACTTGAGACTTATGTCGAAAAAACCATGCCGGCTAAAAATTTTACAAATGAAGCTTATAAGCTGAGCATAACTACAAATGGAATTATAATTAAAGCACTTGCTCCAAAGGGCGTTTTTTATGGAGCAATGAGTTTAGTGCAGCTTATTGATAACGGAAAAAATAATGAGATACCCTGTGCTGAAATTGTGGACTGGCCTGATCTGATTGTAAGGGGAGTTTCAGACGATATAAGCCGCGGTCAGGTTTCAACTTTGGCAAACTTCAAAAGGATAATAGAACATATTGCCCGTTATAAAATGAATACTTATATGCCTTATCTGGAAGATATGATTAAGTTTGATGCTTTCCCGACTATTGGAGCAAACAGAGGTGCTTTAACAAAAGACGAGATAAGGGAGCTGGTTAAATTTGCCGGCAAATATTACGTGGATATCATTCCGGTATTTCAAACATTGGGCCATTATGAAAATATATTAAACCAGGAGGAATTTGTAAAATATGCACCATTCCCCGGTGCAGCTTCACTGGATGTTTCAAATGATTCCATATACCCGTTCTTAGAGTCAATGCTTAAGGAAGTATTTGAACTATTCCCTTCAGAGTATTTTAACATGGGAGCAGATGAAAGCTATGATGTAGGATTAGGCAACAGTAAAAAAATGCTTCTTAATTCCGATATTGCTACAATTCATGCCAATCATTACAAAAAGGTTTATGACATATGTAAGAAATATGGTAAAAAAGTAATGATGTACGGGGATATAATTCTCAATAATCCAAATATCCTTTCCCAGATACCTAAAGATATTATTATAGTTGACTGGCATTATGGCGCAGCAAAATATTACCCTTCAACAGACGTATTTAAAAATGCAGGCTTCACTTATTATGTGTCTCCTGCTGTATGGAATTTCTTAACTTTATTCCCCACTAATGTTAATGCAATCCCTAACATTCAGTATTTTACTGAATCAGGCTTAAAAAATGGTACTGCCGGAATGATTAACTCTAACTGGGGTGATCATGGTGCAGAAACCATAAAAGAATTAATTCTTTATGGTTATAGCTGGTCCGCCCAGTGTGCCTGGAACTATAAAGCCGGCAACATTAGCGATTTTAGTAAAAAATATTTTAATGATTTCTTTGGCATTGAGGATGACAGAGCTGCCAAAATTTATGAAAGTTTTAATACCCCTTATAATCAGTCCATGTGGCATGAGATATGGCGCCATCCGCTTTTGCCGTTTAGAGATAATCCAGACTGGGAGCCAAAGACAAACCCGGCAGCTAAAATTGCATGGATTGAAAACACTCTTCCTACAATAATAAAAGATATTAAGGAATTAAGACCGGTAGTAAAAAAGAATCAGGACCACTTAGACATACTTGAGATGACTGCACATTTTGATGAGTGGATAAAATTAAAGATGACCACGCAACTGGTTTTGCAGCAGATAAGAAAGAACAAAACTAACGAGCTAAATAATCAGGCAATTGAACTAATTGATAAAAACTTACAAATGCTCAGCTCCCTTAAAAAGGAATATAAAGGGATATGGCTGAAATACTATAAACCTGATAATTTAATACTCATTGAAAAGAAATTTGACCGGATGACCGCTTACTTTACTGAAATAAAAGAACTGATAAATACTAATAAGCTGATTGATTATTCGCCTGCTATTGAAAGTCAGTTCATATACGTAAAACAAGGAGACAGCCTGGCTCCGAAAGCTGAATTCAGAACCACAATTAACTTGGCAAAAGCCCCTGCAAATGCTCTGCTTCAGTTAATTGGGGACAGCTATGTTAAACTGTATATAAATGGCGTTTATGTTGATAAAGTTCAGGCAAGACATTCGCTTTCTGAAACGGTTACAAATAAAATGGTCAAAATGATTGATGCAGCCAAATATTTTAAGCCGGGCGATAATGAAATAAGAGTTGAAGCAGAAAACTTTAATAACAAAGGCGCTGCCGGAGTTAATATAATTGCCCGATTACAAATGAATGGTGAAGATAGATACATTTTAACGCACGAAGCGCTTTCCAGTATAAAATGGGAAGGCAGGGCTGCAGGTACCAAAGAGTGGATGCCTGTTGTATCCAGAAACTTCAGATTTATTTATAACTCCCCTAACTTTGAAACGGGCAGGCCAAGCCGGGTAGAAAGATAATTGACAAGGCATTATAGATAATGTGGAGCAGTGGAGATGAATTTTTTCACTGCTCCCTCCGTTATGGCTGACTTTTTACTTTATACTTTAATACGTTTAACTATCGCTATTGCACCTTCCGGAAAAGTACACTTCTTAGTAAACAGACCTGAAAATCCTCAGAGTTTGCTCTTTATTATTGATTTATATATCTTTATTGTTTATATATTTGAGTTAGAAAAACAAATTTGGCCGGTAATTATGAATAAAAATTATGAATTGATAAGAGAAATATTAAGCAAACGAATCCTTGTGCTTGACGGTGCCATGGGAACTATGATTCAGCGTTATAAATTGACCGAAGAAGATTATAGAGGAAATAAGTTCAAACATCACGCCTCTGACTTAAAAGGAAATAACGACATCTTAGTGTTGACCAAGCCCGAAATTATTAAAGAAATTCACGGTAAATATCTTGAAGCAGGTGCCGATATTATTGAGACCGATACGTTTAACGGTACTTCAATATCTCAGTCGGATTATAACACTCAGGCTTATGTTTATGAAATAAATTATAACGCAGCTAAAATAGCTCGCGAAGCTGCTGATGAATATACACTTATAAATCCTGATAAGCCCAGATTTGTGGCAGGTGCCGTAGGGCCTACCAGTAAGACTTTAACTTTATCACCCGATGTAAATGATCCGGGATTTAGAGCCATTACATTTGATGAACTTGTGCTTTCTTACAGGGAAAGTGTTAAAGGCTTGATTGAAGGCGGTGCAGACGTACTTCTTGTAGAAACCATTTTTGACACACTAAACTGTAAAGCTGCAATATTTGCAATACAGGATTATTGCGATGATAACAATATTAATATTCCCGTAATGATTTCGGGGACAATTGTTGACCTTAGCGGCCGCACCCTTTCTGGCCAGACCACCGAAGCGTTTTGGATTTCAATCTCTCACACAAAAAATCTGCTGAGCGTTGGGCTCAACTGCGCTTTAGGCGCTAAACAGATGAGACCTTTTTTAGAGGAGCTTTCTAATATGTCCTCCTGTTATATAAGTGTATATCCAAATGCCGGACTGCCTAATGAGCTTGGGGGATATGAT
>JAUZPC010000357.1 GCA_030706105.1 Bacteroidota bacterium
AAGATCGGCATTCTCATTAATAATTTTAGCGGCAGTACTAATCCAGTTAAAGGGATTTATTGAATTAATAATCCTTTCATTTGGAGCCTTTTTAATTACTTCATTACTTTTATCAAACTGAGTTGAGCCGGGGAAGAGCAAAGAAGGATAAAGAAGTTTATAGTTATAAACTTTAACTTCAAAATCATCCTTAAGTTTATCATAAACATGCGAAATGAATAATGAATTTCCGCCTCTGTATGGATATGCAGGTCCAATTAGTATAATTTTTTTCTTGTCAGCCATATAATTTACAAATGTTAAGTAACAAATTTACATATGGATGAGGAATAAGAAAAGAGAAAAATTAACAATGTATGGAATTGAGCTATTTCGTTGTCTCTGATTTCAATCCAACAGCAACTAATGTTAAAGTAAGTCCGCATTTATCTGGGTCTTATCTTGGCTGTGAACGGCCGGTGTGCTTAAAGGTGCACATTGTACGCAATTTTTATTGAAAGATTTATATATTTGCATAATTAAATACAGAAAGAAAAAATTAAAATATGACGATAAGAGCTTTTATATGCAGTATAATTGTAGCATCATTTACGGTATTGCTGATATTTCAGCATACAAATTTCGATAAATATATAATTATACCTGCATCTCTGCTTTCTTTAATCTTATGTCTATATGGAGTGGAAAAAGAGGGAAGAAATAAAATGGCAATTGCAGGTGTTGTGCTTTCACTTTTCTCCATTCAAATTGGCTTACTTTTGTTAATTTTTAGAAGCGAGTTGTTTTAAACATATTAAATAAATTTATATAATTAGAAGCAAATAGATGAAAACAGCAATTGTTATTGGTGCAACGGGTCTAATAGGAAAATGGCTGGTAAGGTATCTTCTTGAAGATCCCCGTTATAGTAATGTAAAAGTCTTTAGCCGTAGGTCATTAAACATTAATAATACAAAACTGACAGAAGAGATTGTCGATTTTGAACAAATTGTTAAGTGGAAAAATAAAATTACCGGTGATGAAATTTACTCAGCGCTGGGCTCAACAATTAAAAAAGCAGGAAGTGCTGACGCAAGGAATAAAATTGATTTTACTTATCAATATGAAGTAATTAAAGCGGCTTCTGAAAATGGAGTAAAGTCCTGCGCACTTGTCTCATCTATTGGAGCCAGCTCACTTTCAAAAAATAGTTATCTTAAAATGAAAGGGGAGCTTGATGATAAAATAAAAGAGTTGCCATTTATCAACGTCCGTATATTCAGGCCCTCATTCTTATTGGGGGATAGGGAAGAAAAGCGGACAGTAGATATGATAATATCTCCTTTTGTGCAGATGTTTACAACGCTTATTCCGCCGTTTAGGAAATATAAACCGATTTTTGCAAGTACGGTGGCAAAATCAATGATTCGAGTAACAAACAATGAGAAGCTGAGTGGTTACTTGATATTCGAAAGTGAAAAGATAATTCAATAAAGATAATGATTATATAAATAATGCCCTCTGCACTAATATGAATGTGAAGAGGGCATTTTAAGCTTAAAAATTATTTCAGGAGAAGCATCTTTTTTGTCTGAACAAAATCACCTGCTGTTAATGTGTAATAATATACACCAGAACTTAATCTGCCGCCGTTAAATTCAACTGAATACGTTCCTGCCGTTTTATGCTCGTTAACAGGAATACTTACTTGTCTGCCTAAAACATCATATATAACAATTTTTACAAACCCCTCTTTGGGAATTGTATAATTAATTTGTGTTGAAGGGTTAAAAGGATTAGGATAATTTTGTGACAAGCTATAATTGACTGGAGTCAAAGTTTCCTTTTCAGTTACTGAAGTCGGCATATTGTTATTGATACCAATATATGAGTGCTGCCCGGCGGCAAGGACGTATGGATTCCCATTCTGGCCGGTTAACATCTGGATATCATATATATAGTTATCATTCCCTACCCATTGTCTTTCCCAAGTATTTCCACCGTCTGTTGTGATAGCAACGTATCCATAATACCCACCTACAATACCGTAGTTTGCATTTAGAAAGTAGATACTGGAGATATTCATATCATAAGTAAAAGGAAGTATTGCCCATGTACTGCCGCCGTTAGTGGTTTTAATCACTTGTTTGTTTCGTGAATAACCGTAGCCGGTAAGTGAATCAACCATAAATATCCCACCGGCAGAATTAATATTTGCGAGCTGATTAGTCCACGAAAGTCCGGCATCAGTAGTTTTATAAATATTATTGCTTTCAACAGCCCATCCCAAATTAGGATTCAGAAAGAATGCACTCCGCACATATTTACTCATGCTGCTATTGCCGCAAAAGGAAGTAGTCCAGGTAGCGCCGCCGTCAGTAGTCTTGTAAAAATCTTCCTGAATGTCAGCTACACCGGGCTGCCCAAATAAATACCAGGTTTGTGAATCAAAAAAGAAACCTTTATAAAAGCAAAAATTATGATTGAAGTTATTCGGTAAAGCATTCCAGTCAGTGCCGCCATTAGTAGTCTTAAAAATCCAGGCGGAGTCTCCGATAGCATATCCGGTCATTGCGTCCATCATTTGAATATCGTGCAAAACACTTGATGTGTTTGTAGTACTATGTTTACCAATAGACCAGTTTGCCCCCATGTCATTTGAGTATATAATTTGATCCTGCGAAGTATAGTCTGACGGATTTCCAACCGCAACAATTTTATTGCTGCCCGGAACTTTACACAGCTTATAAAGATCACCTGCTTTATGAACTTTAGTAATATTACTATTGGTACCTCCGGATCTGGAATATAAAATCCCATTCTCGCCTGCTGTGAACAGAGTATTGTTAGAATTGCCAAGCGTGTAATATCCGGGGTAAAAATGCTGATCACTAGTAGAAATATCTAAAGCATACCAATGGGCCCCAATATCGGAGGTATAATAAATACTGTCTGCAAGTCCGGCTGCATATACAGTATTACCAAATACTTTAACATCATAAAAATCATTAAAAACGCTATTAGTATTCTTAGTAACAGTCCAGGAAAGTCCGGCATCGCCGGACCTAAAAACCTTACCATCGTCAGTTGCAACAAAATAAACTGATGGGCTGTAAGCAGCAATTTTTACAAGAGCATGAGCAGAAGGAGTGTAAACCACAGTAAAAGACTGCCCGCCATCAGTGGAGCGCATGATATCATTTGAGAAATCCAATAGAATAATTAAAGTATCATTGGGGGTGTACATATCCATAATAGGCTGATAAACCCACATATTTGGGAAAGGATCAAACCAGGTACTGCCGCCGTCTGTAGTCTTATATCGGCATTTAGTCCCCGTGCCATATGCGTAACCAATATTGTCATTTAAGAAAAATAGATGTTTGAAGTCAGTGCCTGAGCCGAGATTTTTAACTGTATCAAAAGAGACACCGCCGTCTGTCGTTTTAAGTATTCCCTTATTGCTAAGCAGAATACCGTTATTCATGTCTTTAAAATACGCATCCACACATTTGTCGGCGAACCAGTTATCCTGTAAATTGCCTGTATTATGGTGGAAATACCAGGAAGCTCCTGCATTAGTAGTCTTCATAAAAGTACGTGCATTTCCGAGTGCGTACCAGTTATTACTATCCCAGGCTTTAAACCAATTTATAGCAT
>JAUZPC010000358.1 GCA_030706105.1 Bacteroidota bacterium
ATCATCTGTAGCAAGAACCATTATCGGTTCAATCCAAAATGTAATAAAGTTTAAGTAAGGAATCATTACTATCAGGCCGCTTATCAAGGTTCTTAAGGCACTTGAACCTTTTGAACAAGGAGCATTTGACTCAACATTCACCACCATAAGCCCCATAATCCTTTTACCCCAGCTCTGCCCTTCTCCAAGTCCGTCTTTAATAAATCCATAGACCAAAGGAATAATATATAAAATCACAGCAACAACAATTAGGCCTATGTTATCATAAAACATCTCCAAACCGGTTGCTTTGTCAATTCTATAATGACTACGATAATTTTCCGGACCAATTGTATTTACAATATTTATAATAACTATAATAATGCAAATAGTTGAAGGAATAGCAAGTAAAAACGAGAACAGACCATCCAGCAGATACGCAGCAAATCTTTTGCCTAAAGCAGCCTTTGGATATATGTTAACTCCAAACCTGTTATAAGCTCTGCTATTAGAATTTGGGTTATAAGGATTATTATATTGATTATAATCCGGCGGATAACTTTGATAACCTTCAGATTGGCTGCCTTTATACTGCTCTTCAATATTAGGGTTTGGAGTACTTTTTCCTGTAAGATCGGTACCGTCAAATACGCATTTTGTGGTTCCTTCAGGATATTCTCTTTCACATACCGGACATTTAGGATTCATATAACTTTCCATTCTTTAAATATTTATTGAACCAAATGATTTTCTGAATTTCAATTTCTTTTTTGTAATTTTTGATATGATGATCTCCTTTATCAAAAATTATCAGTTTGTAATTTCTTTTAAATTTAGTAAATTCTTCAGCCAAAGACAAAGTCTGATTAACAGATACAACATCATCACTACCCCCATGCATTAACAAAAAAGGGATATCCGGAAGCTGCACTACTTTATCTATAATGGTCCTCTGTTTTATTTCATTATCAATGTTTTCAGGTCCTGCATATTTGGCTATTATCTGTTTTAATTGGCTGTTTTGTTTAGCATAACCTTCAAAATCAGATATAGCTCCGGCAGCAACTGCACACTTAAAGACATTAGTTCTTAATAGAACTAAATACGCCATCATTCCTCCCCTGCTCCATCCTTCAATACCCCAGTTTTTTGTATCTGCAAAAGGGAATTCATTAGCGGCATTTATTAGATTCAATATATCATTCACATCACTTCCGCCGGCTTCATCTCTCCCTTCGCTTCCATCATTCCCTCTGTATTGAGTTGAGAATACAACAAAACCTTCAGCAGCAATGCGTCCAAATATGCCCTTAGCAGTAAATTCATCAATAGCGCCATTTTCACCATAGCCGCCACGGCACCACATTACACATGGATATTTTTTGTTTGTATTATCTTTTGGATAACAAACATATCCATTTATTTTAAGACTGTCAGAAAGATAAGTTATTTTCTCTAATACTGTATCTGAGAAAGCGGGTTCACCCCAACCGCTAATAACCATTTTTGATTGCAGGTTATTTAGAATAACTTCTTTTTTATCTAATACAATTTTTTCCATTGTTACATTATTCATTAATTAATAAGGAAAGTATTTAGCCCAATTGAAAAATTATTTTCGCCTCGGTGGTTAAGCTTCCATGCAAAATCTATGGCAATTGGGAAAAGAATATGTCCAAGTCCAAAACCAGCTTCAAAAAATGGACGGTCAAAAGTTTTACTTGGTTTTATAAGAATACTTTTTGCTTTATCGGACAAGGTAGACAATGCAGTATTTACAAAAATGTTTAACTGAATTTCGGAATCTTTCAAGAAAGGAATATGAAGCATCTTAAATAATTCATCGCTAAAGTTATGGTCAAAAAAAGCTGTAAGAGTTCTATCTCCGACATATTCATTTAATCTTAGAGTCCTAAAAGAATTTTGCTTTGCGGTTACTGCTATGTTACCAGAAAGTGAATTCAGCAACTGATACGGAAGATACCCCTCATTATAAAATCCGGTTACCTCATATCTTAATCCGGCATTTCTAAATGTTTTAAAATTACCGTAAAGACTTGCTTCGTATTTTGTAAAATTTAGACCGCTCTTTATAATACTATTATTTGAATATGTAATATTTCCATTAAACATCATATTGAATTTACTGTTTGGAATCCTTCTCCTAAAATAACCATCCTCAATGTAATTTCTAAAGTCTAAAGTAAACCCTGCTGAAATCATATTTAGTTTAGTCTCAATTACAGGAAGGTTTTTGCTAAAACTTTTTTTCTTATAAAACCAGGTAACATTGGAATTAGTAAAAGCATTTGAGTATGTATTATTTTCAAAGCCGATTTTGACTGCCAGGATGGGGAATATTTCACCCTTATACTTAAAATTAAATCCTTTAGTATAATAATAATCATTAAAATCATACTTAGAAATTAAAGCAGTTAAAGTTGAGTACATTTCATTATAATTTGACGACTCTGAAAATAGTTTATTTATTTTGTCAAATGCATAAAAAGAAAATTCATGTGTTCTGTAATCACCATATAGGTATTCCGCATAGAATAAACCTTTTACTCTTTTATCAGCAAAACCATAATTAAATATTGCATTTGTATTAAGTCTTTGGTCTAAAAAGCCATTCCCCCAGATACCATAGTCTATTGCATGTCCTTCAACTTTGTTAAAATGATACATTCCCATAGGGGCACTGACAGAAATATTATCGTTTATTCCAATTGTTGTTGAAAGAAAAGAGAAATTATCCCAAAAAGTCTTTTTAATGCTGCTTACGCTGTCAATTCTTTTGTAAGCAGTCTTTTCTTCATCAGTATTAGGGATAGACTGTAAATTAGACCAATATAAAGAGTCCTTTTTATCTGCATCGTTAAGAACAGTGATAGTTGCTTTGGAAAAGAAATCATCCTTAAGACCGCTATTAATTTCATAATTATTAAGTGATGTTAAAATCTCGAATCCAATCTTGGCAAAGTTGAAGATATTTAAAGTTGCATTAATATGGTAATTAGCAGGCATCATAATGGAGTCCGATTGAAGTTCAAATTGTTGTCCAACAGCAAAGGATTCAAATAAACCGCCTGTATTAGCAGCTCTGTTCAGCCCCAGTTCAACTTTTATTAAATCAAAAGTACTGTCTGCTATATAAATATATCCGGTTAGCCCGGGATTTGACGAATAATCCGGCGCCATATAAATTTTGTAAACCGGCAAATTATTAATCATCAACCTGTCTTTGATATAATAATAGTAATAAGAAAGGGCATCCTCTGACAAAGGCCCAGGCACCTCTTTACCGAATAAATTTATGTTTTCGTTGTAGAAATTTTGAGTCAGCCTTCCGCCGGTAATTGTATTTAATTGAGAAGAAAAGTTTGCACTTTGTTTACGGGCAATTATAACATCTTTTTTTAAATTAGGTTGCTTAAAGTAACCTTTACTTTCATTTTCAAGAATCCCTGCAATTGTAAGAGTTGAAGTATCCTTTGAAGTAGAGATCGAAAAGCTACCGACGCTTCCTTCATTGGAAACATCTGATTGTGTTTTCAGCACTCCTTTGGTATATGCATAATAAACATAATCTTTAATTTTAGAATTTCTTAAATTCTTTTTGACAATCGCTTTTTTTATAATGGCATTGGCGGGA
>JAUZPC010000359.1 GCA_030706105.1 Bacteroidota bacterium
GCAAGTTTTCCAAGCTGTATATCTACAACAAACTTTGGTTCTCTTAAAGAAGAGTCCCTTACCTTTGTATCTGCGGTTATATCAAAAGATTCAAATTCAGGATAAACGCTTACTGTATCACCTTCATGCATTAGGTAGTTAAAATCTACCGGTTGGCCATTTACCAATATTAAGTCAATTTCTGAATGAGGCACGCCCAATGATTCTATGCAGTCTTTTACAGAAGTATCTAATATATACTCGTAACTAAATTGAACCTTCTGCCTCTCAGAGGGTAGAAAATCATTCAACTCTTCATAAAAACGGAAAAACACTTTTTTCATTGTCTATTTGGCTTATAATGAAAATTACAATAATATTCATTCAATATATAAATGCAAAAATAATAAAAAACATTACTCCGGTCATTATCCATTCTCAATAAAGGCATCTTCAGCTCATATTAATTTGATTGCATATGGATAAATGAGCTTAGCCCATTCGGAATTCAGTAATAAATAGTAAAAATTATGTAAATTATGCTTTGAGATGTGAAAATAGATTTATATATTCCATATATCTGTTTATGCTCATAATTAATTATTGTTCTATTAGTAAAATAACACGTGAGGTGGTTAATGAATAAGAAATTGTTACTTTTCTTTGTCCTAACGTTATCTTGTGTTGCATTCTCTCAATATCAACTTCAGTTTATTACTGTAAACCAATATGGCAATAATCTATACGTTGATAATTTATCTTTGGGTAAACAATTCAACACTGATATTGGAGTAATTTCTATAGATAACATAAAATCAGATACAAGTTATTCAATAGGGTCCAGCTCTTTCAGTGTTGCTCCAAGCGTTACTATAATGAATGTTGGAAAGGATAACATCACTTCAGCATTCAGCGTAACAATGACAGTAACCCCTGGAAATTATTCAAGCACTAAAAACTTTTCATCTATTAACCATGCAGAAATGCAAAATGTCGTTTTTGATAATTTAACTATTACTCCCGGACAGCCCATAAATATTTCAGTCTCAGTTAATTTACCGGGAGATCAAAATAGTGCCAATAACGTATTAAACCAATATTCACTGTGCCTGGCAGGTGTAGCAAGAACATTGCTATTGGAACAGTGGACAAGTTCTACTTGTGCACCGTGTGCAGCAAATAATCCTACTATTGACGCATTTGTTAATGCCAGATTTGATTCTCTTGTTACAATTAAATATCATATGAACTGGCCTTCACCGGGTAATGACCCGATGTATTTATATAATCCGACACAGGCTACTGATAGAAGAGCATATTATGGAATAAATTCTGTTCCAAGTGTGATTATGGATGGAATTGTAAATCCAAGCTATCCATACTCAAATGCAACTAGTTTACCTGGCGCATATTATCCAAGAAATTCAGTCGGTACACCATTAAAGGTGACAGTTGTAGATACCCGTTTAGCCGGTGATACTATCAAGTCTGATATAACAGTTCAGGTAGTTTCTCCATTAAAAGCAGGCAATTACTATCTTAGGGTAAATGCAGTTGAAAGAACAATTAAATATTCGACAGCACCAGGAAGCAATGGCGAAAAAACATTTTATGACGTTTTCAGAGCTGCTTATCCTACCTCTTTAGGTACTCCTATACAAACTGCAGTTGGTACTTATAATTTTACAATTAAATATCATATAGATACTGCAGTATGGGCTGATTCAATGGTATATACTGCTGCATATGTGCAAAATGATGCAACAAAAGAAGTATTGACCGCAGGGCATTCCAGACATGTAACAGTTGAAAAAATGAATGCTCCGGAAGAAATTATTTGCAATACTAAGCCTGAAGTTGCCACAGATTTAATTAAATCTCCTGGTATTGAAGTTGCCTCAAAGAACACTAAAGTAATGGAAGGTTCTTTCTTATATGAATTGTTTGAAGGTGATTTCCCTCCAGCCGGATGGCGTTTGATTAATCCGGATGGAAGTATGACTTTCGAGAAATATACCGGGGCAAATAGTCCGACAATGGGAGGCAACAATTGTATTACTGCCCCATTTTATAGCTACTCAAGTACCGGAAGAGCTGATTCCTTATATACAAAAGTATTCTCCGGAATAAATTCAAATGATTCTATTAAATTTGATTATGCATATGCACAATATTCTACTGAGCAGGATAGACTGATTGTTAAGTTATCAATAAATGGCGGACAGACTTTCCCATTTACTATTTTTGATAAGGCGGGGTCTGTATTAGCAACTGCTCCGGCAACTCAAAATGAATTCGTTCCAACTTCAAGCCAGTGGGCTACTTTTTCTTTCCCATTGGGCTCAGTTACTCCGGTTGAACTGACCTCATTTACTTCTACTGTAAATTCAAATACTGTAGAATTAAAGTGGACTACTGCTACTGAAACTAATAATTATGGATTTGAAGTCCAGAAGAAAATTGGAAATTCATATATAACTATTGGTTTTGTTAAAGGGAATGGAACATCTTCAATCTGCAGGCAGTATTCTTTTACAGATAAAGGCTTGCAATTAGGTAAATATTCTTACAGAATTAAACAGGTCGATTTTAATGGAGTTTTTGTATATTCAGATGAAATATCTGCTGATGTTAAAGTCCTTAGTAGTTTTTCACTTGATCAGAATTATCCAAATCCATTTAATCCAAGTACTAAAATTAAATTCAATTTGCCTAATGATTCAAAAGTTAGTTTAAAAGTGTTCAATTTACTTGGTGAAGAAGTAATGACAGTTATAAATAAAAATATGACTGCCGGGCTTCATGAAGTTACAATAAATGCTTCTAACCTTAAAAGCGGTGTTTATTTCTATAGTATTGAAGCTGCAGGTAATAATGGACATCGTTTCTTTGACAGTAAAAAAATGACATTGATAAAATAAACTTCTAAAAAGTGGTGGTGGTTTTCCATCACCACTTTTTCTTATCTTACAACCTTCCTTTTTACTTAAACAATACCTATTTCTTTATTTTCTAAATATTTATATTTAAAAATTAAAAACGCATTTTTATTTAAGTAATGAATAAAATTTTCGATAGTAAATTACTGATTTTTACTTCTAAAAATCAGAATAACTAAATTCGAGAAAATTAAAATTACTATTCCATTGGTTTAATGAGGGTAGTTGATACATAGAATGAAAAAGATTGTTTTATATATATTTATAGCATTGTTTGGTTATTCCTACAGCTCGGCAGAATATTCTATTGTCTCTGACAGTTTGAAATCCGTTTTAGTAAAAATATCAGATAAAAAGCAAAAACTCCCAATTTTATTACAGTTAGCAAAAGAGCTTACTTTTGATAATCCTAAGGATGCCGAAAAATATGCAGATGAAGCATTAAATATTGCTAAGCAGTACCAGCTAAAGAAGCAGGAAATTGATGCAATGCTTTATCTTTCGGGCGTAAAGCAGAGTTATGGAAACTATACAGAATCTCTTGAATATCTTCAAAAGTGTTATAGTATGTATGAGAAACTTAAAGATACAGTTGGAGTAGCAAATTGTTATATGAACATTGGAAATGTTCATACTTATTCAAAAGCATATCAGCTTGCCGCGGATTATTACTTAAAAGCGTTACAAATATACACTAAAAGAAAA
>JAUZPC010000036.1 GCA_030706105.1 Bacteroidota bacterium
ATTTGGATATTGAACACGTTCAAAATATTTTAGATGAAGATCATTTTGGCCTGGAAAAGCCAAAAGATAGAATTATTGAGCACATCGCTGTCCTTAATTTAGTAAACAGAATGAAAGGACAAATTCTATGTTTTGTAGGACCTCCGGGAACTGGTAAAACCTCATTAGGAAAGTCTATTGCCCGTGCTTTAGACAGAAAATTTGTTAGAATAAGCTTAGGCGGAATTAGGGATGAAGCTGAAATTAGAGGTCACAGAAGAACTTATATCGGATCCATGCCTGGAAAAATAGTCCAGTCCATGAAAAAAGCTGGGACAATAAATCCTGTAATACTTTTAGATGAGATTGATAAGATGAGCATGGATTTTCGGGGAGATCCTTCATCTGCAATGCTCGAGGTCTTAGATCCGGAACAGAATCATAGTTTTAATGATCATTACTTGGAAATTGATTATGACCTTTCTCAGGTAATGTTTATAACAACAGCTAATGTCAGGTATAACATTCCCCTTCCTTTACAGGACAGGATGGAAATTATAGAACTTCCCGGTTATTTAGAGACAGATAAAATTGAAATTGCAAAGCGGCATCTTCTTCCGAAACAATTAGAGGCACATGGTTTAACAAAAAAACATATTGTTTTTGAAGATAATGCAGTAAAGAAAATAATTTCCGAGTATACTCGTGAAGCCGGTGTAAGAAATCTGGAAAGAGAATTGGCATCAGTTTGCAGAAAACTTGCCAAAGAAATTGTTTTAAAAGAGAAAAAGAACAGCAAAAAAGGATATACTCATATAGTTGATAATGATAAAATTGAGGAATACCTTAAAGCTCCACGTTTTAGGCATCTCACCCATACAAAAGAAAGTAAAGTGGGAAGCGTTACGGGTTTAGCATGGACAAGTGTAGGTGGTGAAATTCTTAATGTTGATGTTGCTATCATGAACGGTTCAGAAAAGTTAATTTTAACAGGTCAGCTTGGTGATGTTATGAAAGAATCTGCTCAAGCCGGACTTAGTTATTTACGCTCTGATTATAAAAAATTAAAACTTGATGCCAATTTTTATCGTGGAAAAGAAATACACATACATCTGCCTGAAGGTGCTATTCCAAAAGACGGGCCTTCTGCAGGAATAACAATGGCACTTGCTATTTACTCAGCAGTAAAAAATCTTCCGGCATCTAATGAAATTGCC
The DNA here is from genome assembly GCA_030706105.1 of Bacteroidota bacterium. Classification (GTDB taxonomy): domain Bacteria; phylum Bacteroidota; class Ignavibacteria; order Ignavibacteriales; family Ignavibacteriaceae; genus JAUZPC01. The sequence continues at coordinate 1,197 of JAUZPC010000036.1, forward strand.
ATGACCGGCGAAATTACATTAAGAGGTAAAATACTACCGATTGGCGGGTTGAATGAAAAGCTTTTAGCTGCAAAAAGAAATGGAATTACTACTATATTAATTCCTAAAGAAAACGAAGTAGATATTAAGGAACTTCACCCACAAGTGATTGAAGGGCTAAAAATAATTCCAATTGCAGAATTTTATGAAGCTTTGCCGTATGTATTTACTGAGAATAAAAAAAATATTTCTAAAACAAAAAAGACAATTAAAAGCAAGAAAAGATAATGAGTTCCGGCTTATACATAGAGAGTAATCTTACTGAAAACGAAAAGTATAAGGTAATTTTAGAACAACTAAGCTATATTTTATTAAAGGAAGACAACCCCTTATCGTCTTTAGCAAATTTAACAGCACTGCTTAAGCAAACTTTTGATAAAATTAGCTGGGTTGGCTTCTATCTATATGATAGCAAGAGGCTTTATCTTGGACCGTTTCAGGGAAAATTAGCCTGCACCAATATAGAACTTGGCAAAGGTGTCTGCGGAAAATCAGCTGCGAATAAAATTTCAATTATTGTTCCAAATGTAAATGAATTTCCCGGTCACATTGCATGTGATCCCGAGTCAAAATCGGAAATTGTTATTCCTGTTTTAATAGGAGAAGAACTGTTTGGAGTTCTTGATATTGACAGCAGCTCATTGAACTCATTTACTGAAACTGATAAAAAATATTTGGAATCTGTTTGCAAGTATTTATCTGATAAAATATTAAAAAAATAAAAAATTATGGCAGAATTTTTAGTAACCGCCAGAAAATGGCGCCCCATTCAATTTGAAGACGTTGTAGGGCAATCGCATATTACAACTACACTTAAAAATGCAATAAAAAATGGCAGAATTGCACATGCATATATGTTTACGGGTCCAAGAGGAGTTGGCAAAACTACTACTGCCAGAATTTTGGCAAAAGCAGTAAATTGCTTAAATCCTATAGATTTTGAGCCTTGCGGTAAATGTGAAATTTGTTTAGATATCCAAAACAACAGGTTAATGGATATTATTGAGATAGACGGAGCTTCAAACCGCGGTATTGATGAAATTAAGAACCTGCGGGAAACTGTAAAATATGCCCCATCTAAAGCAAAATATAAAGTCTATATTATAGATGAGGTTCATATGTTAACAAGAGAGTCTTTTAATGCATTCCTAAAAACATTAGAAGAACCTCCGGGACATACAATTTTTATTTTTGCTACTACTGATATCCATAAAGTTCCTCTTACTATTATCTCCCGCTGCCAACGGTACGATTTTAGAAGAATCGAATTGAACACAATAAAGGATTTGCTGGCTAAAATTGCTCAAAATGAGAATATTAAAATTGATGACACTACTTTGACTTTAATAGCCAAAAAAGCAGATGGTGCACTAAGGGATGCTGAAAGTTTCTTTGATCAGGTAGTTGCTTTTTGCGGTACTACAGTTGAACATTCCACTGTTGCAAAAATGTTAAATTTAATTGATGACGAAATCTATTTTACAATTTCTGATGCAATTTTAAACAAAAACTATAATGCTGTTTTTGATGTATCTCAAAAGCTATATGATAATGGCTGGAATTTTATGGACTTTCTTGATGGTCTTATTGACCATTTCCGGAATATTTTAACTGTTGCCATCACTAATTCTAACACATTTATTGAAGCAGCTAATGTTTATAAGACTAAGTATGAAGAATATTATGGCAGCTTTAGCGAAGGAGATTTAATAAGAATTCTTAATTTCTTAAATAAATCCTCTCAGGAAATAAAATATTCGCAAAACCAAAAAATTAAGATTGAAATAACTTTAACACAATTAATTGGACTAGAAAAATCTTCGACAATTTCTCAGGTTATTGAAGAAATAAAAAATCTTAAAGATACCCATGTCTATCAAGGAACAAAAGAACAAGATTCTGCTTACAGTCCAAAAATATCAGGTTTAGGTTCGGCCTCTTCTGAAAAAAGTATTATAGATTCAGGTTCGTTAAATAAGAAAGCAAAATCGGCAGGCGCCAGTTCCCCATTTGATATGTGGAACAGCTTTGTATCTGGCTTTGATAAGGAAGGTTTCTCTATTCTGGGTCCTCTGGTTAAGACATTAAAATTTGTAGAGTTTGATAAAGATAAATTAAAACTTGAGCTGACAGATCCTGAAATGGAAGGAACATATTCATCTTTTAATAGCGATTTCGTTTCTAAACTTGCTACACATTTTGGGCGTAAAATTTCCGTAAGCCTTACAAAAGATCAACCCGCAAAACCGCAAATAGAAAAACCTCAAAAAAGCGTAAAAGAAACTTTGCACGTTGATGATTTCCAGAACTATATTGTTAATAATTTAGGCGGAAAAAAGATAAATTAGCAGGATATGCCAATATTATTTTTAAGAATACAGACAAAGCAATATCTTTCTAATTAGATAAACTGCTTAACTAATTATTATATAGTGTATTACAGCTCTTACTGAATAGGTTTTATAAATTGAATTCTTAGGGCCTGGCCTAATTGATATACTCTTAAGAGGACATACTATCGGATTTTTAATACTGGCTATTAGAAGCCAACAATTAAAAATATTTTTGTAATTCATGCATATTCCTAAAATCCTTCTAATTGTGTTTCCATCCAAGAATTTATCACTAAAGAAGGCAAATTTAACTTTGTTATTTGCCATAAATTATTTAAATTTACTTCTTATGTATAAAAAATTTATAATAGCAATAGATGGCCCCGCTGGTTCCGGCAAATCAACTACAGCAAAAAAAGTAGCGGAATCTTTGCATTTCTTATATATTGATACCGGAGCAATGTATAGAGCTATTACTTATTTGGCAATGACAGGTAATTTTTTAGAAGATGAAGCTAAAATTATTGGCCTTGCCGAAAATGTGAAAATTGATCTAAAATTTATTAATGGTAAAACTTTCTTAAGTGCTGATAATGTTGATATATCTGAAGAAATTAGAAGTATTGACGTTAATAATAACGTAAGCCAGGTAAGTAAAATTTCCGGAGTTAGAAAAGCACTTGTTAAAAAGCAACAAGATTTAGCTGTAAATAACAGTGGTGTTGTTATTGAAGGACGAGATGTTACGACGGTTGTTTTTCCAAAGGCTGATATTAAAATTTTTCTTACGGCGGGTATAAAAGAACGTGCTGAAAGAAGGTTAAAAGAATACGAAGAAAAAAATGTTCATGTCTCATTAGATGAAATTAAAAATAATATTCAGGAACGAGACAGAATTGACTCTACGCGTGCAGACAGCCCATTAACTAAAGCAGAAGATGCTCTTGAAATTGATACTTCTTCTATCACAATTGATGAACAAGTTGATATTATATTAAATAAAGTAAAAGATTTTTTTAATTAAAAAGTTTTTAAGCCGCAAAAATCAATAATGTTAAACTAATTATTATATCTTATAGTTTGCTTTCCGGCTTAAGCAGATTGATAAGGTAAAAATATTTTCAGGAGGTTCAATGTCTGAAGAGACAAAGACTACTATTAACAACACTTATACAAATGCTTCCAAATTTGGAACGAATTATGATTACTCTCCTGAAGAGTTTCTTGCATTTGAAAAAATGTATAGCAATTCTTTTAGAGATGTAAAAGAAGGTGAAGTTGTTAAGGGAAAAATTGTTAGAATACAAGGTGATAATGTAATTTTAGATTTAGGTTTTAAATCTGAAGGTTCTATTCCAAAAAATGATTTTCATGAAAGTGAAGAAATTAAAATTGGAAGCGAAGTTGAAGTAGTTCTTGAATCTGTAGAAGATCAAGAAGGAAATTTAGTACTCAGCAAACAGAGAGCTGATTTCTTAAGAATATGGAGTAAAGTAGTTAGTTCATTTGAAACCGGCGAAATTATCCAGGGTAAGATTCTTAAAAGAATTAAAGGCGGTATGGTTGTTGATCTTATGGGCATGGAAGCTTTTCTACCAGGTTCTCAGATTGATATTAGACCTGTCAGAGATTTCGATGCTTTTGTCGGCCAGACTTTAGACTTTAAAGTCGTTAAAGTTAATATTCCTACTGAAAATGTTGTTGTTTCTCATAAAGTACTTGTTGAAGAAGAAGTTGCTGACCAGAAAAAAGCTATCCTTAGCGGCTTAGAAAAAGGTCAAATTATTGAAGGTACTGTTAAAGCTATTACAGACTTCGGTGTATTTGTTGACTTAGGCGGCGTTGATGGTTTAATTCATATTACAGACTTAAGCTGGGGACGTATCAATCATCCTAACGAAGTTGTTAAATTGGATCAGCTTATTAAAGTTGTTGTTACTGACTTTGACGAAGAGAAGAAACGTATTTCCTTAAGTTTGAAAAAATTATTACCTCATCCTTGGGAAAACATCGATGAAAAATACAAAGTTGGTGATAAAGTATCAGGCCGCGTTGTTTCTCTTACAGATTACGGCGCATTTATTGAAATCGAAAAAGGCATTGAAGGCCTTATCCACAATTCCGAAATGAGCTGGACTCAGCACATCAAACATCCTTCTCAAGTTGTTGCAATGGGACAAATTGTTGAAGCTGTTATTTTAAGCTTAGATAAAGACGAAAAGAAAATTTCTTTGGGTATAAAACAATTAGAACCAGATCCTTGGGGTTCGTTAATGCAGAAATATCCTGTTGGCTCACGCCATACCGGTATTGCACGTAATTTAACTAACTTTGGAGTATTTGTTGAATTAGAACCTGGTGTTGACGGTTTAGTTCATATTTCTGATTTATCATGGACTAAGAAAATCCGCCACCCCGGAGAAGTTGTTAAAAAAGGTGAAAAATTAGAAGTTATTGTTCTTGGTATTGATGTTGACCAAAGAAAAATTTCTTTGGGACACAAACAGGTTGAAGATAATCCTTGGAATAATTTTGAAAAAGTTTACACTGTAGGTTCTATTACGGATGGTAAAGTTGTAAGAATTATTGAAAAAGGACTTATAGCAGAATTACCAGAAGGTGTTGACGGTTTTGTGCCGACTACACATTTGGCTACCAATAAAATTAAGAATATTGCTAATCATTTCCCTATCGATGATGTAATTCCTATGAAGGTTTTAGAATTCGATAAAGAAAATAAGAAAATTGTTCTTAGTGCAATTGCTGCTATTAAGGAAAAAAGCGAAGATGAAATTCGTGCTTATTTAGATAAACACAAATTAGACAGAGTATCTGTTCAGGAAATCCAGACAGCAGATACAGGTTCTGTTGATTCTTCTGACTTCCCTATCTTTGAAGTTCCTGACGATCCTCAGCAGTCAGACAAGAAACAATAATTAAGATATACTTCTTATTATGGAGCGGAGAAATTCTCCGCTCTTTTTTTATATAACAGAATAATTTTATGTAATTATGCCGGATACCGTTGCTTTATATACTTTAGGATGTAAACTAAACTTTTCCGAAACATCAACTATTGGAAACCAATTTATTGAACGAGGTTTTAGGATTGTTGATTTTAAGGAAAAAGCTGATATTTATATTCTAAACACGTGTACTGTTACTGATAATGCTGATAAAGAATGCAGACAATATGTCAGAAAAGCCTTAAGGCTTAATCCTGATGCTTTTATTATTGTTATGGGGTGCTATGCGCAGCTGCGTTCTGTGGAAATAGCTAATATTTTAGGTGTTGATGTAGTACTCGGTTCTAATGATAAATTTAAGTTATTCTCACTGGTTGAAGATTTTAAGAAAAAAGATCATGCTTGTATATTTGTCTCTCCAACTGAAGATATAAATGATTTTGGCCCGGCACACTCGACAGATGCTGATTCCAGAACCAGAGCTTTTTTCAAATTGCAAGACGGTTGTGACTATAAATGCTCATACTGCACTATTCCAATGGCCAGAGGTAGAAGCAGAAGTATGGAGTTCGACAAAGCAATTGCTGATTTTAAACAGTTAGTTGACTCCGGGTATAAAGAAATTGTATTAACAGGTGTTAATATAGGCGATTATACCTGCGGAAATAAAGATTTTTATCATCTTCTAAAAGAATTTGTTCAAATACCGGGTGAATTCAGAATTAGAATAAGCTCAATTGAACCAAATCTTTTAACAGATGATATTATTGAATTAGCATCCAATTCCGACAAGCTATGCAAACATTTTCATATTCCCCTGCAAAGCGGCAGTCCTAAGATATTAAAATTAATGCAGAGACGTTATAAAGTTTCAGACTATGATAGTTTGATTAATAAAATTAAAAATAAAATCCCCGAGTGTTGTATTGGAGTTGATGTTATAGTCGGCTTCCCGGGAGAAGAAGATAGTGATTTTGTAGATACCTATAATTTTTTGCGGGATTTACCAATTTCATATTTACATGTCTTTACATATTCAGAAAGACCGAATACCAAAGCCATTGAAATGGAAGGAATTGTTGAAAAATATGAAAGGCGTAAAAGGAATAACCTGCTTACTAATCTTAGCCATAGGAAAAGAAATTTATTTTATTCCGAAATGAACAATAAAGTTTTGAATATTTTGTTTGAAGCTGAAAATCATAACAAAATAATTAAAGGTTTTTCTTCAAATTATGTAAGAACCGGGATCCCATTTTCAGAGTCACTGGTTAATAGTTTTGCATCTGTAAAAATAGAATCAATCATAGATAATTACTGCACCGGTAATATAGTAGATATCTAAAAAGCAATTGACTTAATGCTAAATCAATTATAAAATTGTAAATAAAAAACATGAAAATAATAATAATTATACTTTTTGTTGCAGCTACCTTCACCTTTCCGCAGAATGCATTAAAGCTTCAAAGCGATGCTGATAAAATAAAGGACGTATCTATTAAGCTGAACACTTCAACTTCCACTTTAGTAAACGGAAAAAAGAATGCCGGACTTGCCATAATATATTCACTTTTGTTGCCGGGCATGGGCGAGTTGTATGCAGGAAATTATTCCTCCGGCAAATATTTTACTGCAGCAGAGGGTTTGCTATGGGTTTCTTACATTGGTATGAATTCTTATGCAGGCTGGAAAAAAGATGATTATAAGGCCCTTGCTGTTAAAAATGCCGGGGTTTCTCCAGACGGGAAAGACGAACTTTTCTACGCAAATATTGGGGACTATGCAAGTGTTGACAATTTTAATAACACCAAAACCCTTGAAATGAACTTTTCTGAAATGTATGACGCCAATAAATATTACTGGAAATGGAATAGCACTAATGATAGAAAGAACTACCGAGATCTATGGGTAAAAAGTGAGCAGGCTTATAATGACGTGCGTTTTATTGTTGGAGCTATGATTGTTAATAGAATAGTAAGTGCAATAAATGCGGTTAGGCTTGTTTCTAAGTACAATAAAAATCTTAGTACTGAACTTAGCTGGAATCTCTCCACTAATGTATCCCGGTCAGCAGATTTTTCACCACAAATAAATATTAACTTTCAAACCAGTTTTTAATTTTTTCACATATATTCTTGGATAGGTAAATAATGAACATTAAAAATTTTATTAAGCTATTTTTACCAGAAACTGTACTTTTTTATTATAGAAACAAACCCTCAGTCTTAGAAAAAGCATATACTGATTGGATTAATGCAGGCAAACCTGTTCCACCACATCATATAGTTAAACAAAAAGCTATTTTGGAATATAAAGAAAAATTTAATCTGGACACCTTGGTGGAAACAGGAACTTTCAGAGGTGATATGATGTATTGCATGAAAGGTGAATTTAAGAAATTATATTCAATTGAGTTAGCCGAAGGTTTATATAAAAAAGCAAAGAAAAGATTTAAAAAATATCCAAATGTAAATATTTTATTTGGTGACAGTGGTGAAGTACTTAAGTCTTTAGTTCCATCTTTTCAGTTACCTGTCTTGTTCTGGCTTGATGGGCATTATAGTGGTACTGTTACTGCTAAAGGAAACGTTGAAACACCTATTTTGATGGAATTGGAAACTATTTTTAAATCAAATATTGATCATACAATTCTTGTTGATGATGCAATTTTATTCAATGGCACCCGTGATTACCCTACTATGGAGGTATTAAAAAATTATGTTGCTAAAAATAAACCTCAATATAAAGTAAAAGTTGAAAATGATTTAATTAGAATTTCGAAATAAAAAAAAGCCGGTTTAACCCGGCTTTTTTTTATAAATTCTTTTTGATAAACCCGATTTGGTAATTTGAATGAAGACAGGTATAATAAATTCTATTTTCAGAATCAGATTTGATATTTAGAAGTGAATACAAAATGGAACTAGAATTATTCAATGAATTATTAGTAAAAATTGGCTGCAAATTTTTAACCCAATTCTTGCCATCACCAGATTCAGCATATCCAATATATTTACCGTCCGACGTTAAATAATACATCTTAAATTTATTATTGTCATAGACTACATTGGCAGATGTTAAGGCATTGCCTTCCCATAATTCACTTACAGTTATTATTGGTTGATTTTCTTTTACAAAAGTAACACCATTAATAGATGTAGCTAAACAAATACTAGTACTAATTCCATTACTTGAATAATAATATAAATAGAATTTATCATTTAGATATATTATACTAGTAGGAAATAATTTTTCATTATAATTATTTCCAGTTAGTACAGCACCATAATTTTTATTCCATGATATACCATCAATTGATGTTGCCGCTCCAATTAGTACTTGATTACCCGATCTTCCAGCGTAATACATTTTATAACCATTACTTATTTTTAGCACTTGTGACATAGCTACGGCAGTATTATCAAAATTTCCGGAAGAGGGAGAAAGTACCGGCAAATTATTTTTTGTCCAATTTATCCCATCTTGTGAAACTGCATACCCGATATAACCTATAGCACCGCCATTTACTCCGGTGTACCACATTTTATACATGTTGCCTTCCTTTAAAATACATGGATAAGCAACCCCAGTTGATTCAAAATTTTGTGTGCCGATGAGAACCGGACTGTTAGGAGAATCCGTCCATTCAGATGGGTAACTTATAGTTGATCCCCATTTGACAACAATTCTTACACCTCCCACACCCTGTGTCGTCGGAAGAAGTGTTAAAGATACTTGTGTAACAATTCCGTCCAGAATATTAACATCTGTCTCCCCGACATATATAGTATTATTTTGAGCATCTTTAGCTTCTACTTTTACATGCCACAGTCCAACTGCCAACTGTTGCATGGTAAGTGTTGCAGTTGTGTCGGTCAATAAGTTCATATATCCGGTTATTTGCTGATAATTTTCCCGCGTAAAAGTAGCAATAACTGAAACAACATTTGAAGGAGTGGTATTTTTATCAAGTGATATTGATACCGACCCAGTAGTTTTAGTGGAATTTACTATTGTGTCGTTCTTAGAACAAGCTAAGAAGAATAAAGAAAACAAAATTGGAACAATAAGCAGTTTTTTCATTTTTATTCCGAATTATATTATTAAAACATACAAGAATTTACATTATTTTTTATAATTTTGCAACTAATATAGTATTAATTTTAATTTTTTTGTGCTTTTAATCTATTTTTGAGTATCTCGAACAATGAAATACTATAAATCCTTGTTCATATCACATATATTAACTAATATTTTCATAAATGAATATAACAGCAAACACATTCACTTACGAAACATTAATCATTTCCTCTAGTGTTTTATGTAGACACACATTAAATAGTTTTTAGTAAATGCTGGAAGTGCGCCTTGTATCCATGTCTTTACATCCAAGGACTCAGCACAACTGATCTTTTCACAATTTGCAGATATATAGTACATATTAAATCTACTGAATCATATGGAACATTTATTCCAAATTGAGTTACCCCGCCACGAATCAGTAGCCATTCGAATTGGATACTTTTCTTTTGAAGGTTCAAACAATCAGAGAAAGCAGCTATACAAATCTATCTATATATTTTTTCAATGTTATTTATACCCTGGTTATCAAATAATAGATGCAAATACTTCACTCTAAATAATCATTCCTTATACTATATCTAATATTACTTAAAAAGTGACGAAATAGGATAAATGAATAAATAATTTAATTTTTAATTGATAATTACAAAATAATTTAATAAATTCGCCTGACGATCTAAACAATTTATGTATCGTCTTCTACTATTTTTTTTAAACATATCAATGAGGATCACTATGAAAAATTTTGTACTTGTGTTGGTTCTTTTAACTATTTGTTTAACCTTTTCAATCAATGCACAAAATGCAGATGTCGCTAAATTTACCGGTGTGAAGGTTCAAAATAACTATATTCACCCTCAGGATAGTCCATTGGGTACTATGTTATATTCTAACGGTAATTTTATAACTAATCCTACAGGTGGTGCGGGTGGTGCTGCTCTTAGTGCATTAGGTGATTCCCTTGACACCTATGGACTTCGTTTTAATAAAACATTATATAATTGGGTAGCTGATGATTTTACGGTTCCTGTAAACGCAACATGGACATTAGATTCAATTCTAGTTTATGGCTATCAAACAGGTTCAACTACAACTTCAACATTTACCGCTGCAAGTTTAGTTATTTTAAAGGGAGAAACCCCTGCTACCGCTACAGTTTTCGCAGGTGATACTACAACAAATGTATTAGGTCATACTTATTTTTCCGGAGTTTACAGGGCACAAGCTACTACTCCGACAAACGCAGATCGCCCTATAATGGTAAACAGTCTAACAACTAATGCAGTATTAACAGCAGGCCATTATTGGATTATGTACGCTGTAACGGGTTCATTGGCCTCCGGTCCTTGGGCCAATCCTATTGTAATTCCTGGAACTAATACAACAGGTAATGGAATGCAACGCGTTAGTGGAACCTGGCAGCCTGCATACGGTGCAACTACACTTTTTCAACAAGGATTCCCCTTCAAAGTTTATGGAACTTCAGGCATTACCCCAGTTGAATTGACCTCATTTACTGCTAATGTTAGCGGTTCTGATGTTGTACTTAATTGGGCTACTTCAACTGAAAAGAACAACAGAGGTTTTGAAATCCAGAGACAAGTAAATGGTACTTTTGTTAGCGTTGGCTTTGTTCAGGGTAACGGTACTTCAACAGAAGGTCATTCATATTCATTCAAAGATTCAAAAGCCAATATAGGTCAAAATTCTTATAGACTTGTACAATTTGATTTTGATGGTTCTAAAGAGATATTAAAAACAGTGGAAGTTGATGTAAAAGCTCCTTCAGTATTCAATCTCAAACAGAATTATCCAAACCCATTCAATCCTTCAACAGTTATTAGTTTCTCATTGCCAAATGAAGCAAAAGTAACTTTAAAAGTTTACAACACAATTGGTCAGGAAGTTTCAACTTTGATTAATGGCAATTTAACTGCCGGCGAACATAATGTTAACTTCAAAGCTTTAAACTTAAACAGTGGTGTTTATTTTTATCAGTTAAATGCAGTTGGAATTGACGGAAAGAATTATTCCTCAGTTAATAAAATGGTATTATCAAAATAGTTCAAAACAAAAAAAGGCAGCTTTAATAGCTGCCTTTTTTATTCTTCTAAAGAATAAATTTCTTGTTCAGTATTACTGTTGCCCGCTAATTCAATTATACGCGGCAGCTTTGTATAAAAGGTTACCGCTCCTAAAATGCTTACTACCCCGCCAATCAATACTGTATAAGTAACTCCGACAGCAGAGGCAAGAAACCCGGATAACAAATTTCCTAGAGGTACAGTTCCCATAAATGCCATGGTATAAAATCCCATTACTCTACCTCTTTTATCATCATCAACAACAGTCTGTATAAAAGTATTGCATGAAGTAATTTGAATCATCATTCCCAACCCTGTAATGGCAAGTAATGCAAATGACAAATAGAAATTTCTGGAAAGAGAAAATAAAATCAATCCGCATCCAAAGATGAAGGCAG
>JAUZPC010000360.1 GCA_030706105.1 Bacteroidota bacterium
AACCGGTTAACTCACTTGTTTTTTTATTTATAAATTCAATGTTTCCATTAATATCTGTTATAATTATTGAAGCCGAACTTTGTTCAACTGCTCTTGAAAATTTTCTAAGTACGCTTTCTGCTTGCTTAAGTTGTGTAATATTTCTCGCTACTGTAGCAATAGAAGTTATATCGCCTAGTTCATTTTTTAGAGGAAACATAGCAACCAGGAACCAAACGGATTGTCCCTTCAACTCAATATGCGATTCTTTCGTTAACCGCTTGCCTGTTGAAAGTACCTTACTAAAATCCGCCATAACTTCCGAAGCGCTTATTATTTTTAATACATCATGCGGCATTTTCCCAATGATATCATCAGCCTTTTGATCAAATTGATCCGACCCAATAATAAACAAATATCTGCCTTCAAGGTTCTGAACGCAGACCAAATCGTTCGACCCCTCAAAAATCAGTTTTTGAATTTGTGCAGATTCCTTCAGGGCTTTTTCAGCATGTCTCTTTTCCGTTACATCTCGTATAACTGCAATAAACCTGTCAAACCCGCATGGCACAAGCCTGGCTTCATAAAATTTGAGCCCGTCAAACTCCAACTCGTACTCAAAAGTTTGCATTTCCCCTGTTGAAGACGCTTTATTTATCATTTCCATTGTAAGAGAAGCAGTGTCCTGAGGCAAAATATCTGAAATATTTTTTCCAAGGAATTCTGCCGGCTTCATGTATAGCGAAGCATTATCTTCAGCATTATAATCAATCAGATAACCTTCACGGGAAAACATAAACATCATGTCAGGTAAAGCGGAAAGAAGTGCTTTGTTTCTTGTTTTGCTCTTTAGAAGCGCCTCTTCAACTTTTTTAATATGGCTGATATCAATGCAGGAACCAATAAATCCTGCAAATTCTCCCGTCGGCAAATATCTTGGAACCCCGTTGTCCAGCATATAACAATATTCGCCGTCGGCTCTTTTTAATCTGTACTCAACTTTTAGCGGCTGACGTTTCTTAAAACTTTCTTCAAATATTTTTTTACACATCTCAAGATCATCGGGATGAATGCCTTCCATCCAGCCTAATCCCTGCTCTTCTTCTATACTTCTGCCTCTGTATTCAAGCCATTGTTTATTAAAAAAACTGGATGTGGTATCTGTACCGGACATCCATATTAAAACCGGAACTGAATCAAATAAAGTATTTATCCTTGACTCACTTTCCGTTAACTCTCTTTTTGCTTTTATTCTTTCTGATATATCCGTTACAAAAACAGTTAGACCAATTATTTCATTATTTTCACTATACATCGGGGAGTAGCGGTTTTCCCATATCGTTCTGTACAAATCATCCGCACCATATTCTTCACACTCAATAAAATATTCCCCGCTCAGAGCCCGGTCAAAGCTTAGTTTTGCATTTTCTTTGTCTATTGGATTTTTAATTATATCAAGCATGCATAATCCGGCAGCTATATCTGCATTCCAAATCTTTTTCATCACTTCTTTATGTGAGAGTGTAAATGCAGTATAACAATATTCTTTATCCAATGAAAATATTATCATCCCCTTTGGGCTTTCCAGGATTGACTTTAAAAGAGTATTTTTTTCTACCAGAGTCTTTTCCAACACTTTTTTTGCTGTTCCATTATTCATTATCCATATTTCACATTCAGCATATTTATATGCTGAAAACTCCACGTACTGTATTGCTCCGTCTTTTGTAGTTAATGGAATGGTAACAGAGGTTGGAAATCCTTCACCTTTGGCCTTATTATATATACTAAAAGCCTGCGTGCTGTCATTAAATAACAAATTGAACCAGCCGGAAACTGTAGTAATCTCCGAGGCTTTGTAACCGGTCAGCTCTTCCGCTGCTTTATTAAAAAACATCTTAGTATCATCAAGATATACTGCAGCAGCAGGAATTGCTTCTACTAACAAACGCAGCAGTTTCCTCTCATCATCTGAGATAATGTTTTCTTTCTGGCTAATGTATACAGAAAGCTTTAGTTGTTCGTTTTCTTTTTGAAGAGCTTCAATTTCTTTTAGAAGCTGCACCCTATCTAATCTTGAATAATCCATATCTTGCAATACCATATAAGCGTAAGTTTCTATAATCATCGAATAAATGCAGTAAAAATTAAGTACCTAAAATCAAAATACTATTAAGAATGTAATATTTTTTCTGTACTATTATATTAAGCCCTCTTGACAAGTAGTTACTATTTATTTATATTTCGGTATTAAACGAAATGATATTATGAACGAAATAAGTGTAAATATATTCAAGGCCCTTTCAGACCTTAACAGACTCCGTATTCTTAAAGCTTTACAGTCCAGGGTTTTGTGCGTGTGTGAAATCAGAGAGCTTATCGGGCTTGCCAATTCCACAGTTTCTCAGCATTTGAGCATCCTTAAGGAATGTGGATTTATATTGGAGAGCAAAGAAGGTAAGTGGGTCAATTATATGATAAATCCCCGTCCGTCTGATTTAAGAGTATCTGCGATTCTATCCTCACTCGATTTTTGGATAAATGACGAGGATATAATTATTACAGATAAAAAGAAAGTTGCCGGCCTGGATAGAAAAATTATCTGCTGTTCTTAATTTTTTTATCAAACGTTTCGGCCAAAAACGAAATAACCATGAATAAATAATTGCAATTAGAATAATGCGGGTGACCAGCGTCACGAACAAGAGAAAGAATAAATCAAATAGTTTAGCAAATAAAAAAAAAGGAAGCAATATGAACTCAGATGAATCAATTAAAAATGTTGTAAAGGAAAAATATGGTGAGATAGCAATCCTCAACAACCAGTCCGGCGGCTGCTGCGGTCAGGGTTCTAAAATTGTAGGTTACAATGTAATGAAGGATGAATATGACTCGCTAAAGGGTTATGTACCTGAAGCCGACTTAAATTTAGGCTGCGGACTGCCAACAGAGTATGCAGGGATAAAAGAGGGGAATACCGTAGTTGATCTCGGTTCCGGCGCGGGAAATGATATTTTTATAGCAAGGGCTATTACAGGGGAAACAGGGTCTCTTATCGGTATTGATTTTACTCCTGAAATGATCGCTAAGGCCAACCAGAATAAAGAGAAACTGGGCTATACTAATGTCGAGTTTAAACTTGGCGATATTGAAGAAATGCCTATTGCTGACAATACAGCAGATGTTATTGTAAGTAACTGTGTGCTGAATCTCGTTCCAAATAAACAAAAAGCATTTTCTGAAATGTACAGGATATTAAAACCGGGCGGTCATTTTTGTGTATCGGATATAGTCATAAAGGGAGAATTGCCTCCTGAATTGAAGAAGTCCGCCGAGATGTATGCTGGTTGTGTAGCCGGTGCAGTACAACAGGATGAATATTTAAAAATAATATCGGAAGCAGGATTTAATAATACAGAAATTAAAAAAGTAAAAACAATCCATCTTCCCAATGAAGTATTAAGCAAATATCAGACTCCTGAAGAAATTGTCAGTTTTAGAAAAAAAGAAGTCGGCATTTTTAGTATAACCGTAGTAGCTTACAAATAAACTTAAAAGCCTGCTCTTAACAGCAGGCTTTTTTTTATTCTATTCTTTAGCTGATTTAATAGTTTCTTTTATTCCTTCGGCATA
>JAUZPC010000361.1 GCA_030706105.1 Bacteroidota bacterium
GTGGGGCAGCTGGGACTTTAAGGAACAAGCTGCCGAAGCCCTAAAACTTACAGCTCAAGATTTACTTTCGCAAAATCTGATAGACAGGATTGTCCCAGAGCCATTAGGCGGTGCCCATACTGATAGCAAAGCTATGGCCCAGATTCTTAAAAATGTACTTTTAGAAGAACTGTCTTTACTGGGAAAAATTAAACCTGATAAACTTATCGCCAACAGGCTTGCAAAGTTTAGCAAGATGGGTGTTTATCAAGATTAGTGTGGTAAAAAGCTAGAAGGTTATAGATTCCTCGGTATTGAAAGGTACCTATATGCCATTTGGCATAATAAATATTTCCCTATCCGGCGATCCCTTGTTAGATAGGGGTTAAACAGATTAATGCTCCTGCCTTACCCGGTATTTGTAGAAATTGTTTTCATCAAAATGATGATGCCTGTAAAAATCTTCACGCATATCATCATAATTTACAACTTCTGATTTTATGGATTCTCTTAGAGTCTGCTCGTAACTTCGGGTGATGATGTCACCAGAAAACTCAGGCAGACGGCCAATTGATTCCTTGTTCAATTCGATAATTATATTATCATCATTCTCTGATAAATATGCAAGCCCTATTGGGATTAGTAAAAATTTATTTTGACCCAACAAGCCAACTCCTGTTTTCAACTCAACATAGCGGATACTTTTTTCAAAAGTATCAAAGATTATATCATTTACCTTACCAACATGTTTATTATCTAAGGAGAATACATCCCAGCCGCGGTAGTCGAACGAGCTGGTTTTAACCCGTGTGCCTGAATAATCTTTAATCCGGGAAAAATTATTATAACTGACCTCAGAAAGATCAGAGTCGCTTGAATGTTTGTGATGTCCAATTTTTTCTTGTGTAAGAGGAATGTTTTCTAAATTTGCTTTATAATCTTTAAGGGGAATACCCTGAAACTGAACGGGCATTTTTAGGACTGAACCGGTTTCGATAGCCGGTATATGCACGTTCTTTTTCTTTTCATCCAGAAATGCATTTATTATAGGGACGAGAATATTTTCCTGAGCCTCTCCACCGCTGAAATCCTCATATAAATCTATATCGGCATAAATAACTTTCATAACGTCAAGATCTATGATCAGGTCAGTTACATAACCAATTTCTTTTTTGTCACCGCTAAAAACCTTCCATCCTCTTATGTCTGAGTAGCTGTCAGCAATTTCAAAATCTCTCATGTTATTTAATCTTTTCAGACCTTCAAAATCAATATCATCATAATTTTTCATTTTAACCTCTCAGGATAAACAGGTAAAACTCATGCCGTTAATTTAATTACTTGAACAGAATAGCTATTTAAAGAATTTTGAGAAGGTGCTTTCTTATAAAAAATTGAATAAATTAACCAAATTATCAAAGTAATAATAATTATAATAAGCATAATTGGAACAAACTTGCTTTTTTTCTTTTGTATTCTTATCTCAGCCATTATTGCGCTCCTTTATTAGAACAATAGAATGTAACCAATGGTAATGATATAAATATATGAAAAACAAAAAGCACTAAATCCAATTGCTTATAATATGCTTTATATTTTCAAGATGATATTACTTATTAGAATGCAAATAGTCTATAAATTTGGTCACAAAGGGAAGGATATCAATGTATAATTAGTAATTAGTTGATTTGTGCCAACTGCGGAGGCGGTAAACTGAGTTAAAAAGTCCAGAAAGTTAAAATAATAGGATTCCAGTTTCCAATGTCCTTCATAGATAAGCGGGATATGCAAAAAAAAAGCCGCCCTATTAGGACGGCTTGCAAATGAGATTCAAACTAAAAGCTATGATAAGTAAATTTTTAATTTTTTACTTCTGTGGCCATGTCTTAAACTTCTTAAAGCTTTTTCTTTAATTTGTCTCACTCTTTCGCGGGTTAGATTAAATCTGTCGCCAATTTCTTCCAAAGTGGCAGACTGACCTGTCTCAAGCCCGAAATATAATTTAATAACTTCAGCTTCTCTTTCACTAAGAGTAGAAAGAACATTTTCAACTTCGCTTTTTAAAGACTCTTTCATTAAAGTCTGGTCAGGAGTTGGCTGCTGTTCGTCAGGGATAACATCCATTAAGCTGTTTTTTTCGTCATCACCGCCAAAAGGGGCATCCATTGAAACATGATGACCTGAAATTTGTAGAGCAAAAGCAACGTCTTCAGGGGACATTTCTAAGAGTTCTGCCAGTTCTGTAGTAGTTGGCTTTCTTTCAAATTCTTGCTCTAAATCTCTATAAGCCTTACTAATCTTACTAAGAGACCCAATCCTGTTAAGGGGAAGTCTTACGATACGAGATTGTTCAGAAATAGCCTGCATAATAGACTGTCTGATCCACCATACTGCATAAGAAATAAATTTGAAGCCTCTGGTTTCATCAAATTTTTGAGCTGCTTTAATTAGGCCTAAGTTGCCTTCATTTATTAAATCGCCCAAAGATAAACCTTGATTTTGGAATTGTTTTGCAACACTTACAACAAATCTAAGGTTAGCTTTTGTTAAATCCTCAAGAGCTCTTCTATCGCCTTTCTTAATACGTTTAGCTAATTCTATTTCCTGATCCGGAGTTAAAAGATCTACCTTACCTATCTCCTGCAAATATTGGTCTAATGATTTGCTTTCTCGATTAGTAAATTGCTTTGTTATTTTCAAAGTATCAACTCCTAATTATGATTATTTTTTGAATATGTACTTGCAAATTTTTTGTTTTATCTCAAATTTTTAATATTTTTAATTATTCTGTAAAATATTATTTGCAGAACCCTTCTATAAAAAGATGCCTAATTTACTTCATTTTTATTTAAAATGGAAGTCATTAATTTAACCTTTAAGGTTAATGCCCTAATTCTATAATATTATCGAAACTTTATGCCGTTATATTAGGTACTAAATTTATGTAATAAAATCATTATGCTAATGTACAATAATACTAACGGAATCATACAATTTGAGCTATTTTTATGCAATTTTTAAGATTTTTGGCCATTTTATTCCTTCTGCCGGTTTTGTCTTTCCCTCAGGATTTGCCGCCTGTAAACCTGGAATATTCCTCCTATTCGGTAACAGCGGACGGAGTAGTTATTGGTTATTACGGCAGTAAATATCGAATAGACGTTAAAAGTACAGGATATGTTTCAAAACATTTTTTCGATTGTCTTATTGCAACCGAAGACAGAGATTTCTATAACCATGACGGAGTTTCTATAAAGGGACTAATCAGAGGCATTTGGAATACAATCAAAGGTCACACGCAGGGGGGCAGCACTATCACTATGCAACTTGCAAGAAATCTTTACCTCTCAAATGAACGGACAATATCCAGAAAATTGACCGAAATGGATTTAGCGAGAAAATTGGAACAAAAGTACTCAAAGAACCAGATATTGCTTCTCTATATCAATACCGTTTATTTCGGTCATAGTGCTTATGGAATATACGCAGCTGCTCAAACATACTTTAATAAAACGCCTGATCGGTTAACATTACCGGAATGTGCAGTCCTTGTAGGGTTATTGCAGTCTCCTACTCTTTATGACCCCTCAAAACACCCGGATAAAC
>JAUZPC010000362.1 GCA_030706105.1 Bacteroidota bacterium
ATTTCCGGAGGATATATTTTCCTGGACAAAAGATTCTGCCGGGACAAAAATAAAAGTTGAAGGTCCCCTATACAAGCAATGGCTTGAATGGAGAGTTTCTGTAATTTATAACTTCATAAAAAGGGCTAAAGCAGAGGTAAAAAAGATTAATAAATCTATATCTTTCGGCGATTATACAGGAGCATGGTACCCTACTTATTATGAAGTCGGTGTAAATTGGGCAAGCAATAAATATGATCCATCAAAGGAATATGCCTGGGCGACTCCCAAATATAAAAATTATGGTTATGCGGAATTATTAGATTTATACACTACCGGCAATTATTTTTATGAGGTAACAAAGGACGAGCTGAATGCCTCCGAAAAAGGCAACACCCAAAGGACAGAAGCAGGAATGCACAAAGGGAAAGAATACTGGTATTCAGTTGAGGGCTCTGCTGAGCTGGTTAACAAAATCATAAAGAAGGCCGTTCCTGTTTATGCCGGCTTATATGTCGATCAGTATAAAGGCAATAAAGAACAGTTTGTTAAAGCGCTAAAGATGTGTCTTAAAAAATCAGACGGGCTTATGGTTTTTGATATTGTGCATATAATAAATAATAATTGGTGGGATGCACTGGAACAGATAACACCCCGCAAATAATTAGAGATTAATATTCGCCGGAATATTTGGGTTTGTTAGTCCATAAGCAAAAAGTACAAGGAGTAGTTTGAGGAATTGTTCTCGACCTAAAATGAATTCACGGAGAAGAAAACAAATTAATGGAGCGTAAAAATAAATACGGGGCATACTCGAGAGCCTGAATAGTATTAAAATGGTTACTGATTGTTATATGCCTAAAAGCTAATGATGCTACTTTATTTATTTTAGTGGAATTTATTTGTTTTCAGTGAATTCATTTTCAGTCTTGAACTTTTGGGTCTTTTCTTTCAAGAGAAAAGAACAGGGAACAATTGTAGATATAAAAGCTCATACTGGGTAGGCAAGGATAGCCGCACATACTATATATATTAAATAATATTTATGCTAAAATACATTACTGCAGTTTTATTGGTTCTTCTTACAATGTCCGCTCCGGCACAGCAAAGGGAAGACGGAATTATTACAGGCCTGGGCAGCGACAAAAAAATAATTGCCCTGACTTTTGATGCCTGCGAGACTAAAACCCCTTCCTATTTTGATGAGAAGATTTTAAGCTTTTTAATAAATAACAAGATACCGGCAGCAATTTTTCTGAGCGGTAAATTTGCAGTAAGGAACGAAAGCAGAATAAAGCAGTTGCTGAAATACAACTTCCTTGAATTTGAAAATCATTCCCTTAACCACATACAACACTCTGAGAAATTGAGTGATTTGGATTTTACAAAAGAGTTAAAGGGTAACGAGACAGTAATTAAAAATATTACCGGCAGGCACACTCGTTTTTTTAGGTTCCCGGCAGGTAATTACAACAAGCAAAAAGTAAAGCTCTGCAGAGATAATGGCTACGAAGTAGTACATTGGACATTTGCCAGCGGCGACCCGGATAAAAACATCTCTGCAAAAAAACTTATTTCCTGGGTAAATTATAAAACAAAACCGGGTTCAATTTTAATTTTTCATATTAATGGCAGAGGTTACCGGACAGGTGAAGCTCTCCCGGTAATTATAAGCCGGCTTAAGAAACTTGGTTATTCCTTTGTAAAGCTTGAAGATGTTATATAATAACTCAGCGGATCATTATTAACCGTTTACAGCTTTCTTGCTATTACAAATACCGTCTTGATGGTTTCATTTGAGCCGCCGTTTAAGTTCGACGCTTCCAGAAGCAGAATATACATCCCTATTCTTAGTGCCTTTCCATTATCATCCAAACCGTCATAGATTATGCTGCCTGAAGCAGGAGACGTTCTGCCTGTATTTATTGTCCTTACAAGCCGTCCGGTATTATCAAATATTCTTAATACAATATTCCCGGCCGGTTGTGCAAGATTATAGCTAATTTCGGTAAAGTCCTCAAATCCATCATTATCAGGAGAAAATGGATTTGGCTGTATGTTAATTTTTGCAGACTGATTCTTATTATTCAGATTTATGCTGTTAATCTTGCCGGGCGTAGCACCTTCCGGGTCGGCACTGCTGCTCCAATTATTATTGTCCGTAGCCGGGAGTAATGGATTTATTCTTTCAAGCGACCTGTTCTTTGTGGTAGTTAAATTCTTTTTGTGATAGTTTTTTGAATAATATACGCTATCGACAGTTGCCCCTGTAAAATCCTTAAGGACAATAGAACCCTCGCTCTTTGGAATTTCATATTCAATTTCTTTTTCACTTTTATATAAATAGTTTTCTAATTTATATTTATGAGTGGATAATGTATCTGCATTAAATATGTAATATTTATCCGGCGGAAGGTACATTTCTGTTAATCTTAAAGGAGCGTTAGCGTTATTACCGGATATAAAATCATAGCCAGCTAAATTAACTGTGTCCGGTCCCGCGTTGTATATTTCAACAAACTGATTGTTATCAGCGCCCGGCTCAAACATTATCTCATTAACAATAATGTTAGAAGTGCTTGAAGTGCAGGCATTAATTGAATTTTCCTCTCCGGGCGTGCATCCTTTTTTATTAATGGAATTATGCCAGATATTCTTATCATTCCTCCGCTCAATGGACAGCCCTTTGAACTTTACATCTTTTGAATAATAGCTGATGCTGTCAATAATGTTTCCAGACTGGTCCTCAAGGATTATTTTGTCTCCCTGCATAGGAATATCATTATATTTTAGATATAAGATATTTTTAACTTCCGGGTATAAACTGCCGAATAATGTATCATTTGCCAAAACATAATAACCACTGCTTAAATAATAACTTTCCGAAGTTAAGTTATATTTTTTATTGTTTATTGTGATTACCCAATTGCTGATATCAATTCCATTTCCCTTATCAAACGGCTTAGAGTATAGCTCAATCCATTTCTGTTTATTTAACAATGGATTGCACATTATTTCATTAATGATCACGCTGCCAGCATTTGTAGTAGGGGAAATTATTTTAGTTAAAATATTGTTATCATTATACTCATCTGCTGTAAAGATTACTTCTGCTTTAATACATTTAGCCCCCGTTAAAACAAAATCGTTAGAGCTTTTTACAGAGACACTCACCGCTGTGTCCAACCCGCTAAAAGTTTGAGAGTTCAACAACAGCTCAGGTATTGAGTCATTATTCATATCCACATAAAAGCGCACTGCAAAGTTCCCTGCTCTTTGCTTTCCTTTATTGGTAACAAGTGCTTCAAGTTTAATTGCTGAGTTTATTATTGGTTTCTCAGGTGAATACTTAATCGTACTTAATTCAAGGTCATAATTTTTTTTTGATATGGAATTTATTTTGCCGGGGGTACCTTTGTACCGGCTTTCAGACAAGCTCCAATTATCAGACAGGGTACTGGATGCTTTAGTGTCAAACCTTTCCAATGACCGCCCATTGATTGTATCAGCCCTGAAATCATAACAACCAGAATCTATTAAATGGTCATATTTGTCTCTGAGAGTAATCGATTCTTTATCGTTATTAAATATCGGCAGGTCC
>JAUZPC010000363.1 GCA_030706105.1 Bacteroidota bacterium
AAACACAATAAAAGGGACAGAATTTATAAAATCTCATTTACAGAATTGTTTAAATTAATTATTTCCTGTCTTGCAACTTCACCAAAATTAGTGGAATTATCTTTATAAATTATTCCCCGGGATGAATTTATTAAGAAGTTTTTCCTATTTGCCGATGCAAAACATTGAATTACATCTTTAAGACTACCGCCCTGCGCGCCAACGCCCGGTAAAAGGACAGGAAGATTTCCAAATGATGTAATATTCTCTTTTAATTCTTCTATTTTAGTGGCGCCAAAAACAATACCGCAGTTATTATCGGAATTCCATTTTACTACATTTTTAATAACCTTCTGGTACAAAAAGCTGCCATCTTCTAATTTTAATTTTTCAAAATCTTCAGCACCATAATTGGAAGTAAGAGCTAAAATAAAATTTAGTTTGTCTTTGTATTCCAGAAAAGGCTTTATTGAGTCTTCCCCCATATACGGATGCAAAGTAATGGAATCACACTTAAAGTACTCATATGCAGATTGCGCATACATTTTTGAAGTATTCCCGATATCCGCTCTTTTTGCATCTCCAATTATTAAAATATCAGAAGGAATAAGTTGGATTGTTTTAAGTAAAGATTCAAAACCTTTTACGCCTTCCTTTTCATAAAAGGCAAAGTTTAGTTTATAAGCCGCGGCGTGCTCAACTGTTTCTTGAATAATTATTTTATTAAATTCAAGTATCGGATCCTTTTCATTTAGCAAATGGCTTGGAATTTTATTTCTATCTGAATCCAGTCCAACGCAAATGAATTTCCCTTTTGAGTTTTGATATGATAATTTTTCAATGGCTTTCATTATGTATAATTCTTTCTGGTTCTATGTACATTTGCAACAATACCAAGCATTAACATATTAATAACTAAAGAGCTCCCGCCATAACTTACAAAAGGCAAAGGGATACCAATTACGGGCATAATACCAACAGTCATTCCAACATTGATGAAAAGATGAACAAAGTAGATAGTAAAAATACCAAGTAAAACTAAACTTAAGAATTCATCTCTGGTAGAAGAGGCAATTTTAATTATCCTCATAAAAATTATTATGAAACAAATTAATATTATCAAACTGCCTAAAAAGCCAAATTCTTCTCCAATTACACAGTAAATAAAGTCGGTCCATTGTTCCGGAATATATTGAAGCTGAGTTTGATTCCCTGCTAAAAAACCTTTCCCCAAGAATCCGCCGGAACCGATAGCAACTTTTGCCTGAATAGCATTATAACCTGCTCCCAGAGGATCAGCAGATGGATTTATAAATGATTCAATTCTCTTCTGCTGATGAGGACTTAAAAAAGTGAAAACACTATCGGCAAAAAAGCCCGCCCCCAAATTTGCAGCAATAATTGACCCACTTATGAAAATATTCTTTTTAAAATATATTAATGCCGCCGCCACAATAACAACGGCCGCAATAAAATAATATATTCCGAAAAGAGAAGCAACTGCCACAAAACCAGGCGAAAGGACTAAATATAAGCCAAAAAGACTTATTCCCTTCCAGAAAATAAGGACTAAGATAAATCCAAAGAATACAAACGATGTACCCATATCAGGCTGCAATAAAATTAGCCCTACCGGAAAAAGCCCTATAGCAAGGGTAATAACAATGTCTTTGAAACTTTCAATATCTACACTGGTTTTGGTTAAATAACTTGCCATCGCAAGGACCGTTCCCAGTTTAGCAAATTCCGCAGGTTGAAATCCGCCTAATGGGCCTAATACAAGCCATGCTCTGGCACCCGAAGTTTTTTTACCTACAACTAAAACCGCCATTAATAATAACATAGAGAAGATATATGTAGGGATTGCCGCATATTTAAATGTATTTGTCGGCAGAGAATAAATTACAAAGAATAAAACAATTGAAACCCCGCCAAAGAATAATTGCTTTTGGAAATTGCCATGAGCAAAATGATTATTCAGAGTAGAGCTGTATATTCCCGCAAGCCCAAAACATAAAAGAATTAAAGTAGGGATAAACAGCCAAAAATCCAATTTATCGTTTAATTTATAATCTACGCGCATATTTTAATTTATTTTCTTCCAAAACAGCAAAAACATTTTTATCATTAAATGAGTTACCCGCTTTTTTATTCTTTGTATTTCTTGCCTGCTCGTTTTTTACATTTTCACTATCACCTTTTTCCGGTGCCGCATCTGTATTAACGTTTTTCTGTCCTTTTAGTAAATAAGCCTGAACCATTTTTTTAGCAATAGGAGCAGCCCATGTAGCACCAAATCCGGCATTCTCAACTACAATAGCAAAAGCGATTTTAGGATCATCATAAGGAGCAAATCCAATAAAAAAAGCATGGTCTTTTCCGTGAGGATTTTGAGCGGTGCCGGTTTTTCCGGCAATTTTAACTTCATTCATTCTGATACTTGTAGCTGTTCCGCCTCCATTAACAACTAAAAACATACCTTCTTTTACAACATCAAAAACTTTTTTAGGGATATTAACATCAACTTCTTTAAATTTATATGGTACAAGCTTTTTAGTAAAGTCATCTCTATATCCTTTAACGATGTGAGGAGTAAAAGTTCTACCATTGTTAGCAATTAAAGATGTATAATAAGCCAATTGTAAGGGAGTAACACTAACCTCTCCCTGCCCGATTCCTAAACTTGCCATAATACTTCGCGGCCAATCTTTGCCGTACATTTTTTCATAATACTTAGTATTAGGAATAAAGCCGGCGACTTCCTCCCTGAGATCAATTCCGGTTTTCTGGCTAAAGCCGAATCTTTTACAATACTCTGCCCATTTATCAAGTCCGATCCTATAAATCAACTGATAGAAGAAAACGTTACAGGAATGTTCAATAGCATGTACCACATTCAACGGGCCGTGGGCAGTGTGACATTTAAAACTTCTTCCGAAGAACCAGCTTCCACCACAACTTATTATGGTACTTGGGGTTATAACACCCATATCAAGTGCCGCAATAGCAGCCAATATTTTAAAAGTAGAGCCGGGAGGTTTAACAGACATCGTAGCCCTGTTGAATTGCGGTTTTTCCGGATCTTTGTAAAGTTGGTTCATGTATGCTCTTGAAGTCACATAAGAGAACTGGTTCAGATCATAATCAGGGGCACTTGCCAAAGCCAAAATTTCTCCAGTTTTAGGGTCCATCGCAACAACAGCCCCGCGCTTTCCTTTTAATTCTTGTTCAGCAACTTTTTGGACTTCTGCATCTATTGAAAGCTCTAAATCCTTCCCTTTTATGGAAACTTTATCCTGAGTTCCATCTTTGAATTTACCGACTTCATTTCTCTTGGCGTCTACCAAAACATAGTTAAAGCCCTTTTCTCCGCGCAAATCTTTTTCATATGTTCTTTCCAAGCCTGTATAACCAATATAATCCCCCATCTGATAATAATCTTTTTGCTTTTCCAAGAGCTGAGGAGATATTTCTTTAGTATATCCGAACATATGGGCACCCATAACTCCGGAAGGATACCCTCTCTGCATTTCAACTACATAATCCACTCCCTTTAACCTATCATGGTTCTCTTCAAGCCATGC
>JAUZPC010000364.1 GCA_030706105.1 Bacteroidota bacterium
GCTTACATTTATAAATATCCCTAAATAAGTGAATACTAATTGACCGGAGGTGTGGAACTTAAATTTATTTTCCTCTAATTTTTTAATTATCATTTCCGCCCGTGTTGAGTCATAGTCCAAGAGGTGATTAATTCCATAGTTTATTAATACATATCTTCCATTTACTTTAATAATATCCTCCGGATCGTCTTCATAAAAAACGTCCTTAAGGGGAGGTTGTATAATCAATAAATACCGGCACGTATCATGATCATATTTTATAAAATATAAGCTATATAAATGATCTTCCGGATATTGGCTTACAAAATCACTAATATACTTAATCAATTTACTGTTTTGAACATTCTTTACTAAATATGATTTTTCTTGCTCCTTTATTTTATTATTACAACCTAAATAAAGTAATGCAAGCAGTGGTAATAATATTATTATAATTATTCTTTTCATTTCCTTTTCCAATCTTGTGGAAATAATTTTATAGTATTTAAATTATTTAGCGGCTTTTCTTATCAAAATATGATAATTTGCTTTCGTCTTTAAGAATATTTAATCAAGCTGCTCTTTTGGCTAGCCATGCCTATGTCGTAATCCTAAGTCAGACATTTATTTGAATATCTTTTCAACTTAAGGATTACACTAATATTCATAATTAACGTACATCTACTTTCGGATGCTTTTGCCGATATTCTAATGTCTTATTCTTATCTAATTCTGTATATATAGTTTTTAGCTTAGGTAAATTAAGATATTCAGGGATTTCCTTTATATCCTTGTTACCAATTAGTATCAATACTTCAAGCTCCTCTAAACTATTAAGACATTTAGGGATTTCTTTTATGTTGCAAAAAAAGAAGCCTAATACATTTAAGTTTTTTAACCTGGCTATTCCGGAAGGGATATACCCTGCATCGTTTCTGTGAATAAATAATTCCTTCAAACTATTTGGCATTCTACCAATTATACTATCTATGTTGCTCTTAAAATTCCCACTAATTTGTACATAAGTTAAACTTTCCATAGTTTTGAAGCTTGCAGGTAGCGCAACATCATTTAACTCATCAAAGTTTATATCTTGAAGGTATTTTAGACCGCTTATTTCAGATGGAATAGTATCTATCGGTAAATAAGCTAAGCGCAATCCTTCTATCTTCATTTCCCCTAATATTTTTAGATCCTCTTTAAAATGTTTATACTCGTTTCCGCTTATCTCTAAAAATCTTAAATGTTTTTTATATATTAACCATTGAGGTAATTCTTTTAGTTTTGCATAAAATAAAAATAAACTTTCAATATTATTAAAATCACGAATAATACCAGGTAAAGTATCTATGTTTTCAATGTAAAGGTGCAATTCCGTTATTCTGTTTTTAACATCATCAGGCAGCACAAGTTTATTTACATCTATACTGTCATCTCTTATAGATAAAATTTCATTATGTTTGCCGGCATAAGACAGTTGTGCATAATTATAAATATAAAAGGAAAATATAAAAAGTATTATTAGCTTAATAACTTTCATCTTGTGTTCCAAAAAATTGTCAAATTAGTTGAAGAACTATAATGCTTAAGTTGGAAAGAGACCTTTTTAAAACTCTTACGTAAGGACCAGAATCATGAGCTGTGCAACCATAATTCTAAGGAATGTCGTCAAAGGATAAACAGTGGCATATGTTAGTGCCGGTACGTCATTACCTGCTGTAGCATTAGCAAATGCAAGGGCAGGCGGGTCAGTTGTGGCCCCTGCAAGAAGTCCTATTATTTCAAGATAGCTTTTTTTCATTACTAATCTGGCAAATAAAGTAACTGAAATAAGAGGCACAAGGGTTATAATTGCTCCGTATCCCATCCATATAAATCCGTCGCCTGACATTAATGTACTTACAAAACTTTTACCGGCAGTAAGCCCCACACTTGCAAGAAAGAATAAAATTCCCAATTCTCTAAGCATCAGGTTTGCGCTTTGGGTTACATAGGAAGTAAGCATGAACCTGCTTCCGAACCGGCTGATCAATAACGCTACTACAAGAGGGCCGCCTGCAAGACCTAATTTCAAAGGGACCGGCATTCCGGGGATAAACAATGGCATGCTGCCTAAAATAACACCAAGCACTATTCCAACAAGTATTGGAATCAGGTTTGGCTCGTAAAGTCTTTTCATGGAGTTGCCGAGTTCTTTAGCAACTAATTCTACACCATCTTCTTCACCTACAACGGTTAGAGTGTCTCCGAAGTTAAGAGAAGTTGAAGCATTTGGAACAAATTCAATGTTTGACCTGTAAATTCTGGTAATTCGGGCGCTAAAACGGTTTGTCATGTCAATGTAAGAAAGTTTTTTCCCCAGTACTGCGCTTTTTGTTACCCTTATTCTGCGGGAGACGAGGTTACTTGGTACTTTTGCTAAATCAATTTCACTTAGTTCACCTACGGACTTTATTAGTTGTTCTATGCTTTCTTTGGAGGCCACGATACGAAGTACATCGTTTTCATGCAAAATTGTATTTGCTGACGGAGTTTTTACATTCCCATCATGCAGAATTCGTGAAACAATCAAATGCGTATGCAAAATGCCGTCTATAGCCCCAATCGGCTGGTTAAAAAGTTTACTGTTTCTGAGGATAACATTTGCTTTTTCCGGAGTCTTTTTACTTGCGTCGTCCTTACTTAGGAACAGTTTATTTTCATCATTAATGTTTATTCTAAAAATTTTTTTAGTTGCAAGCATAGTAAGAATTATACCCAGTACTCCAAACGGATAAGCTACGGCATAACCAAGCCCCAGGGGCGGGAACGTTAGGGAAGGGTTGTTTGAAACTATATCTTTTATGGCCTGTTGAGCAGCTCCAAGTCCGGGGGTATTCGTGACAGCTCCAGACATTATTCCTACGGCAACAGGTAAAGGGATTCCGCTAAAAATGTGTATTAAATAAGTAGTAAGGGCTCCCAGGAAAACCAGGGCCATTGCCAGTAGGTTAAGTGATAGGCCTTCCTTTTTGAGTGAAGAGAAAAATCCGGGACCGAGTTGAAGTCCTATTGTATATACAAAAATTATTAATCCGGTTTCCCTGCAGAACTCAATAACCTCAGGATTAACTGAAAGCCCAAAATGCCCAAATACTATGCCTGTAAAAAGAACAAAGGCAATTCCCAGTGAAATTCCGTATATCTTTATTTTTCCAAGCGCTATTCCAATTGCAACTACAAGGCAGTATATTAATAAAGAATGTGCAACAGAGTTGTTCACAAACAGGTTAAAAAGCCAATCCAAAGTGTCTTCCTTAAAAATTGATAAGTCTGGTAGCAAAAATACGTATTTTCCTGCTAAATTCTGTGGAAAAATTACATTTTTCATAATAAAATATTAAGGTAATGTAATTATAACCTCTCGTGGTAAGATTTAGTGGATGGATAAAGTAAAATACAGCAGAAATCTGCATTAAAAGCTATAGGCAGAATAAGTTTACCGGCCTTTACTCCTTTTATGGCAAAGAAGTAAAAGAAGGGCTGTTTCCGGAAAGAAAATGCAATTTAAACCCGATATAGCAACGTTTTTATAAGTTATAGA
>JAUZPC010000365.1 GCA_030706105.1 Bacteroidota bacterium
GCAGAAGACGTGCATTGCAAGGTGACAGATTAAGAAATGAAATCCTGGATTCTCTTGAAGAATATATTGGCGATTTAGTGGATAAGTATTTTGAAGACGTACAGGCTGAAGCACTAAAAGAGGATGTTAGACATAATCTGCTAACTGAAATAAAGATTGAACCTGAAGAATTTGAAAAGCTGGGTAAAGAAGGAATTATTAAGCTTATTTTGGAAAATGCAAAGGATTTTTACGCTAAAAAAGAGGAAATGCTTGGCAGCGAAACTATGGCTCAATTAGAGCGCGGCGTTACCTTGAGTATTATTGACCATAAATGGAAAGAACATCTTAGAGAAATGGATGACCTTAAAGAAGGTATCGGCTTAAGAGCATATGGTCAAAAAGATCCTTTAATTGAATACAAAGGTGAAGCATTTAAACTGTTTATAACCTTGCTTAATGAAATCAGAGATGAAATTGTATCCGGCGTATTTAGATTTTTCCCTCAGGGTAATGAAGAAATTCAACGAAGAAGAAGACAACCACAGGGCAGGATTGTTGAGTCCAAAAGCGATGCCACTAATGCTGGTCTTAGAGGCAGCAGCCAAGGTCAGCCGGAAGGACAGCAAGTAGGGAAACTGCAGCCGGTACAAGCAGAAGAAAAAATAGGCAGGAACGAACCTTGTCCTTGCGGCAGCGGTAAAAAATATAAAAACTGTCACGGCAAATAATTTCTTAAGTAATTGCCATTCATTTCCCCCTCACTGGGAGGGGGAAATTATTTTACTTTCCTGAGAACTAATACTATGCTTTTCGGGCAGTTCTTTAGTCATTTTCGTAGAAATATTTCCCTATTAAATTTAATTTGGTTATTTTAATATTGTAGTTAAATAAAATCTCAATTAGGTTATTTATAAATGAAGAAAATAGAAGCTATAATTAGACCTTTTAAGCTGGAAGAAGTTAAAGATGCTCTGACTGAAGAAGGTATTAAGGGACTTACTATTACTGAGGTAAGGGGCTACGGAAGACAAAAAGGTCATACCGAGACTTACAGAGGGAGTGAATACAGGATTGAGTTCGTTCCAAAAATTAAAATTGAGATTGTTGTCGATTCTTCTAAGGTCGATAAAGTTATTGATGCTATTCTAAAAACTGCTAAAACAGGACAGGTGGGGGATGGGAAAATATTTGTCTCTGATATTGAAGATGTTGTAAGAATTAGAACAGGAGAATCCGGAAAGGGCGCATTATAGTAAATTTTTACCTTTCAATTTTTACATCATTAGTTATTTTTCAATATGAATAATTCTATTAAAATCCTTTTTATCGTCGTAATAGCTGCTTTATTAAGCGGTTGCAGTGTATGGTATGATTTTTCAACTTATTTTAACATTTACTATAACACAAAAGATGCTTTCCAGCAGGCTGAAAAACTTATCAATACTCAGAAAAGAAGTGTCTTTTCAAATGAAGAGCTTTTAATTCCGGGTAATGCCTCTCAGCTCCTAACAAAAGTAAATGAAAAATGCAGTAAAATTCTGCAATATCATAAAAAGTCATCTTATGTTGAAAATGCATTAATGATGATAGGCAAATCTTTCTTTTACCAAAAGAACTTCCTTAAAGCATTAAGAAAATTCCAGGAACTTAAAATTACACAGCCGGATGAAGATGTTGAGTTGGAAACTGATTTATGGATCGGTAAAACTCAAATTGGGCTTAGAGATTTTGATAAAGGTGTAGCAACATTTAAAAAGCTTATAGATGATGCCCAAAAAGCAAAAGAGAAAAAGATAGAAAAACAGGCGTACATTGAGCTTGTTAAGTACTATATTTATAAAAATGAAAAAATAACCGCAATTGAATATATTGATAAATTTATCACTATTTCAAATGATGATGAAATAAATGCTGAGGCTATTTTTGAAAAGGGTAAATTGTATATTGATTTGAACGACAATAAAAGTGCAATTGCATCTTTTGAAGAAATAAATAAATATTCACCCACTTTTGAAGTTGAAATAAATTCAAAGCTTGCATTGGGAAAAGCATACAGGGACCAGGGAGATTACCAAAAAGCTCTCAATTTATTTGAGTATATGGTGCTACAAAACAAATATAAAGAAAAAAAGGATTTTATTGAGCTTGAAATCGGCACAACATATATTTCAATAGGCAGGTATAAAGATGCTATGGTTATGCTTACCAAAGTTGATACCGGTTATACTAATTCTCCTAATAGCAGTATTGCCAGATATAAAAAAGCTGAACTCTTTGAAAATGAGATGAATAATTATGATAGTGCTTCCGCTTATTATCTTAAAGCATTAAATTCCAATCCTCCCAAAGAGTATTTGCCTTTGGCCCAGCAAAAAGATCAGATGTTTAAAAAATATAAATTATTATCAACTACAATTTCTGATAATATAAGATATAAATCATATAGCCTGGATTCTACAGCATTCATCAAAGATTCTATTAAATATGTTGACTCAATTAAAGTTTTAGTTGAAATTGACAGAAGAAAAGCTCTTGAAGACAGCTTAAGTAGTTTTACAAAGCAGCCAACCGGTAACCAGCAGGGTAATATAAATGTAAATGTACATCCTGAAGTTGTAAAACCGCAGAGACCAATTATTCCGATTGATTCCATTAATAGAATATTAATAAAAAATAAATTCGATTTGGCCAATCTTTTCTTTACCGAATTAAAGAAGCCTGATTCTGCCTTTACATACTATGCTGATATTTTGCAGGAGCATAAGGGCTCAAATTATGAGGCCCGGACGTTATATGCATTAGGCAGTTATTTCTTGACAATTAAAGATTCCGTTAAAGCTGATAGTCTGTTTGAAATTGTCTATAATGGGTTTAAAGGAGAGTCAATTGCTAACGCCGCAGCATTAATACTAAAGAAACCTGTAATTGAAAATACACAGGATAAAACTAAAGTAGCTTATCATGACGCAGAAAAGGACTTAAAAGAGAAGAAGTATCAAAGTGCAGTCAATAAATTCTACAAAATATACACTGATAGTACCAAATCTCCTTATGCTCCTCAGGCATTGTATGCTGCCGGCTATATCTTGGAAAATGATCTAAGAAAACCTGACTCTGCAGCTGCCGTCTATGATACTTTAATGGTTCATTATTCCGCTACAACTTATGGACAAAAAATTCTCCAAAAAGTGATTACATATAGGCAGGAAAAAGAGAGAGTTAAAAAAGCTGTTGAAGACTCTATTAAAGCCATTGAGCAAAAGAGAACTGATTCGTTAGCTCTTATTCAAAAAAGAGTCGATTCCCTTAAAACGGTAGGGCAGAAGAAAATTGATACTACTAAAACTATAAATAATGGCGATACTTTAAAAGTTGATTCAACCAAAACAAGCAAAGTATTAACTAAGGACGAGCTGCTGATTGATTCTGTGAAAAACTCCAGGCTTAAGCTGAAGAATAAAATTGACGAAATTAAAAAGGGTAGTTCCGGAGATAGTATTAAAACAAATATTCCAGGTCCGGGTGTTACGGATTCTACTATAAATAAGGATTCTATTAAAGTGCAGACAAATCCACC
>JAUZPC010000366.1 GCA_030706105.1 Bacteroidota bacterium
ATTGACATCCTGCCCTTAAAAGTGATTGAACAGCAGAATATTTTCTTATTCTGCCCCGAATGTAAAAAGGCCTATTGGAAAGGAACACATTATAATAAGATGAGCTTTTTAATTAATACTATTTTATCAAAAATTTAAAGATTATTATACATGGAAGTTGACAAACGGGTTTGAGGAAAAAGTAAAGAAATGGAATATGGCTTTCAGTAAATAAGTTCTATATCTCCAGCTCATTTAGTGGTAAATAATTTAACAGATTATCAGCATCAATAATATTAGAAAATTTAAATGCGGCTAATCTATACTTACTGGCAATTAAATAATTAAGCAGGTTTTCAAATTGCTTAATATTCTTTTTGAGCAGGAAGTCCATTGCCGGAAAAATATTAGTATCGAAATAATATAAACCGCATGTAATATACTTGGAGAATATATTTTCTTGTGAAACAAGTGTTATTCTGTTTTTATTGTCAATAGTAACATAATATGGTTCTTTTTCATTGGCAAATTCTTTAACTGCAATAACGGAGTCGTTTCTTGAGTTTTTATCAAGGAAAGCCAGCATTTTCCTAAGATCATTTTCAAACCCGAAATGGTTGGCCCTTATCAAAATAAAAGGATTACCCTCCAGATACTTTCTAAGCGCGGCAATATAATTTAAGATTCCCCCGCCGGAATTTATCACCAAGTTAAATGGAACTTTCAATTTAATTTTTTTTAAATAATCATAAAGATTATAATTACTTTCATCAATTAAGCAAGTAATAGATGTGGCGTCGCAGTTTAAACAAGTATTCAGAAGACTTTCAATTATTGAAGTCCCGTTTACTTTTAATAATAACTGAGCAGAAATCAAATTAGGGTGGAGAAATTCCTGCTCATTACCGGGGATAATTAATGCGTAATTCATTGTATATCACCAAAAGGAATTCAGATAATGGTACTGTCCCGGATATGATACTTATTCTTTTTCTTATTACACAATCAAAAATCAAACAACTCATACCGGGACAGTTAAACTTTTTAGTTAAAATAAAATCTGGCAGTAACAACGGTAGCGGTATTCAAGTAAAAATCAGTTTCTTCTTTAGGAACATCTCTTTTCAACTGAATATCTGCACCGATTTTTTCTTTAAGTCCGAGGCTGAACTGTTTAGCAATAAAGTATTCGCCACCAAGAACAAGACTGGCATGAACACTATTTTTAGCATCCGGTTCTTTTACATAGAAACCGCCACTCTTATTTGTTTCATATAAAGCTTCAACACCAACATAAGGAATAAAATCTCCCTGAGTTAAGTTATACAAAACTGAAGCACCTATGCGGAAATCAGTTCCTGTAACTTTTGTCTGCCCAACTGAGGCATCACCTCCCGGAGAATAGACTCCCAAACCAAGAATAAACTCTGAAGATACTTTATCAGAGAAACAGTATTTTAGTGCAAGATTTGGTGAATTTACTCCATCAATGCCTATTCCAACTTTACCCTGATATGCGGTTTGTGCTGATGTAATTGTTGCAAACAACAATATAGCCAATATAGATAATGAAAACTTTTTCATTTATAACTCCTAATATTTTAATAATTTTATTTAATTTATATCCGATTTAATATTCCCGGATTTGGATCTTACTTCTGCTAAGTGAACATCATATTTAATTCATTCTACTAACACCTTTGAGGTTCATTTAGCTATTTGAAACCATTTATACAAAGTACGTGCCAGCTATTTTTTACATAAGAGTATGCGAAAACAGCTTGTATTTTGCACAATTTAATATGAATATTGCTTTTATTTAAGCAATTTCTTATTATTACTCCTTACATATAAGCATTTTCTTTTATAAAGGATATTATGATGAAAAAAGAGGAATTAAACCTGCTTCTTTCCATTAACGAAGCGATTGCCAAGACACGGGATAGTGAAACGCTATTCAAAAATATTTTTGAGAAATTGCTCCGGCTTTGCAAATTTAAGATTGCTGGAACCGCTTTATTGAATAGAAATAAGACTTATGTCGAGATGTTTTTAAAAGGTATTGATTCCCCAAATGATAATTTACTGCCACTGGATTTACATACAAATATCCCTTTATCAATCGCTCCGTTGAGCTTTTCACTTGAACATCCGGTAACAAACCGGTTAAATATAAACGATTATTCCCATACTGCTGAATTTAAGAAAAATGATGTTCTGGCAGCTCTGATAAAGAAGCATGATATTGAGGAAATAATTGATATTCCCCTGCTGATAGGAGGAGAACTGATTGGTTTTTTGGTACTTGCATATTCTAAGGGCAATTCGCCTAAAAGCAATGAAATTATTTTTTTGGAACAGGCAGCTAACCAAATTGCAGTTTTACTTAGTGTTATTATGGGCTATGAGGCAATATACAGAAGTGAAAAATACAAAGAAATACAATTGGAACTTACAAATACTTTTGTCAGCATAAAAGAAAGGGACAAACTTTTTAAGAAGTTTGCTATAGAAATAAATAAGCTCTTATCAATTAACTATATAAGCATAAGCTTCTCTGCTAATCAAGATGTTCAAATGCAGACAATAAGTTTCATTAAAGACAAGACTGACAATTTTAGTGAAATGTTGGAAAGCAGCAAGTTAGTTCCGTTAAATTTGCTAAAACCATTTTTAACCGGCAAAAGTGGATACCGTTATTTTGAGTTTACAGATGACGCCTTTTTAAAACTGTGCAAACAGTCAACTCATTTTAAATATCTCCGTAATAAAAAGAATATTACTTCAGTATTCTATATAAACTATTGCAGTGAGAATAAAGAAGAAATAAACCTGGTTATTTCTAAAGATGGTAAAAAGATAATGCCAAAGCTTCCGTATATGGAAGATATTACAAACTTTGACGAACTTGAAATAGATTTATGCCAGGAACTAACTCCTCAGCTCCTCTTAATCTTAAATAATTATTTTGTATATGAAGAAGTAGACCATCTTAGAAAAAACCTTGAGCAAGAGAAACTTTTCCTTCTTGATGAAATAAATCTGGCAAATAGCTTTCAGCAAATTATAGGAAACAGCCCTGCAATTCACATTGTTCACAATAAAATAAAACAGGTAGCTCCTCTGGATGCTACCGTATTGATTCAGGGAGAAACAGGTACAGGTAAAGAATTAGCCGCCAAGGCCATTCACAACTTGTCAAATAGAAACGATAAAGCTTTTATTAAGATAAATTGTGCGGCACTCCCTGCCCAGTTAATTGAATCGGAATTATTCGGACACGAAAAAGGTAGTTTTACCGGAGCAATTGAAAAACGTTTGGGTAAATTTGAACTTGCCAACCATGGAACTATCTTTCTTGATGAAATTGGGGAAATGCCGCTTGAGCTACAGCCTAAGCTGCTTCGTGTTCTGCAAGAACAGCAATTTGAAAGAATAGGCGGCAGTTCAACTCTTTACACAGATGTTAGAGTAATTGCAGCAACAAATAGAAATCTGGAAAAAGAAGTTGAACTCGGCAACTTTAGAGCCGATTTATTTTTCAGATTAAATGTCTTTCCGCTGATTATGCC
>JAUZPC010000367.1 GCA_030706105.1 Bacteroidota bacterium
ATATGATTTTGCACTTTGCCATATTGGTATGAGGAAGTTGAAGTTCTAAAGTTTGTAAATCTGAAAGTTAAATGCCATAAAGTTATTTACTCTTCAACCTATATATTATACAAGGACTATTCAGGTTTACGAAAAAGTAAACACAATTGAAAGAAATACTCAGTATTTGAGTGAGTAGGACAGAATATGGGAGTGATTATAGAAATTTAGGACTTTTTTTCTACCGATTTATGCCAAAGAATGGAAAAAAAAGGCTAAATATTTAAGAAAAAT
Organism: Bacteroidota bacterium; assembly: GCA_030706105.1. Classification (GTDB taxonomy): domain Bacteria; phylum Bacteroidota; class Ignavibacteria; order Ignavibacteriales; family Ignavibacteriaceae; genus JAUZPC01. The sequence continues at coordinate 274 of JAUZPC010000367.1, forward strand.
CGAAAAAAAACTTAAAAATATATTGATGCTAATTAAGTATAGTTCTATATTACAATACTTAATTTGTACATTTATAATAAACTCTAAATTTCTCAAGAACTAAGGAGAATGTATGGCAGAACAAAAACCGTTTGTACCTTTTGTTTCACCTGACAGTAACATGGCTGAGTTTACAATCCGAGCCCTTGTAATCGGTCTTGTAATGTCAGTTATCTTAGGTGCAGCAAACGCATACCTTGGCTTAAAAGCCGGTATGACTATAGCAGCGACTTATCCGGCTGCAGTTATTGGAATGGCAATCTTAAAATTATTTAAGGGTACTATTCTTGAAGAAAATATCGCCAGAACTGTTGGTTCAATAGGTGAATCAGTTGCAGCAGGTGCTATTTTTACAATTCCTGCGTTTCTAATTGCCGGTTTATGGCCGGAATTCTACACCGTTTCACATTATCTGCAGGCAACTGCTATCATGTTTGTAGGCGGTATGATTGGTATTTTGTTTGTAACTATTCTTCGCCGTGTAATGGTTGAAGATAGGGAATTACCTTTCCCTGAGTCTGTTGCTGCTTCTGAAATTCATAAAGCAGGCAGAACCGGCGGCAGTGGTGCTAAGTTCCTTTTTATTTCAATGGCTATTGGCGCTACTGTACAAGTATTAAAACAAATTCAGTTTTTTGCTGAAAAATGGGAACAGTTTGTTCCATTTGCAAAAAAAGGATTTGATTTCTCTGCAAAATTAGCTGATGGTAAAACAGGCGTTACAGCTCATACATCATCAGAGGGCGGTGCACTATTAAGCACTCCCGGTGTAAGCCCCGCTTATATGGGTGTCGGCTACATCATTGGTCCAAATTTGGCTGCTTTAAACTTTACAGGCGGCTTATTGGCATGGGGCTTATTCGTTCCATTGTTAATGTACTTTTTGGGTCCTCAGTTAATTGCAAGTATCCAGACAACTAATCCGGGCGCTGCAATAAATGATGCTACTTATATTGGCTTATCAAATCAGATTTGGCGCAACATAGTTAGACCTATTGCAATCGGCGGTATGTTAATGAGTGCTGCGTTTACTTTATATAAAATGAGATCAAGCCTGGCAACGGGTTTGGGCAGAGCAGTAAAAGATGTTAGTAAAGCTGCAAAAGGCGGATCTTCTCATGAAATCAGAACTGAAAAAGATATGAACTTCGGTTTGGTTTTTGGCGGAATTGCAATCGCTTCTGTTGCTACTTTCTTTATTTATTATTTCTTTGCACAAGATTTTACCGCTGCATTAATTGCAACTATCGTAATGGTTATTGCAGGCTTTTTCTTTGCAGCAGTTTCCGGTTATCTTGTTGGACTTATCGGTTCAAGTAACAACCCTATTAGCGGTTTAACTCTTTCTACATTAATTATTGCAGCCCTTTTAATGGTTGCTTTAGGTGTAAAAGGTACTCCGGGCGTTGCAGCAGTACTTGGTGTTGCAGCAGTAATTTGCGTAGCTGCAGCAGTTGCCGGCGAAATGCTTCAGGACTTAAAAGTAGGTCACATTTTAGGCGGTACACCCTGGAAGATGCAGATGGGCGATATGTTCGGTATTTTATTAGCTTCTGCAGTAATGTTTTTCCCTCTTCTTGTTTTACATCAGGGTGACATTATGGCTACAGGCGGCGTTTTTATAGCCGGTGAAAATGGTTTAGGCGGTAAAAATTATCCTGCCCCTCAGGCCGGTTTAATGGCTACATTGGCTAAAGGTATAGTTGGCGGAGATATGGCTTGGCCTTTAATCATTGTTGGTATCTTAATGGCAATCGGCTTTATCTTGTTAAAAGTTAAAAGTCCGATGTTGGTTTGCGTTGGTATGTATTTACCATTAGAAACTTCATTCGCTATTTTTATTGGCGGTTTAATTAAAGGTATCGTTGATAAAGTTGCTGAAAAGAGAAAATATAATGACGCTCAGAAGAGCAGAATGGAAAACAATGGTGTGCTTTTAGCATCAGGCTTGATAGCGGGCGAGGCCCTGGTCGGCTTGCTGTTTGCATTCCTGATATTGGTTAAGGTACCTATTCCGGTAGTATTCCAGAATCCGACATTCTTAATTAGTATCTTAGTATTTGTCGGTATCGGTTATTATTTGGTTAAAGTTCCTTTGGCAAATGCCGGAAGAGCAGACGATCCTGTTGCTCCTCCTAAAATGAACTAAATTATTGTGGTAAAATGGTAGATGCTATTACATCTACCATTTTCTTTTTTAAATTATTTGTGTAAGTTGAATGAGCTTTTTTAAGAAAAAAAACGAACTTAGTAAAGTTAATTATTTAGAATTAACGCCTGTTAGAAATTATGATTTTGTTACTGAAGAAGACGGCAGAGTATCTGTTTTAATCCCAAGGTTTACAAATAAATTTTTGGTTAATTTAATATCAGTAAGGATGAAAAACCCTGATGTTAAAGTAGTCTTGGATGAATTTGGAAGCGGTGTATGGATTGAAACCGATGGAACAAAAAATGTTAACCAGATATGTAAACTTATGGATACTAAATTTGGTGAAAGGATACATCCTCCGGTTGAAAGAGTAACAAAATATTTTTCGCAGCTATATAATTATAAAATTATTTCATTTAAAGAATTGAATAAGAAAGGATAAATATCATGAGTGCTGTTTTAGGACAATTGAAACCTGAATTAGTATGGAAATATTTTGAAGGAATGTGTAATCATCCGCGCCCTTCTAAAAATGAAGGAAAAGTTGCCGATTATATTTTCTCAGTTGGTAAAAGCTTAAATTTAGAAACTCTTAGAGATACTTTTGGTAATGTGATTATTAAAAAACCTGCAACAAAAGGTAAAGAAAACTTAAAAACAGTTGTTTTGCAGGGACATATGGATATGGTTGCTGAAAAAAATCGCGGCGTTGAACATGACTTTGATAACGATCCGATTCAACCTTATATTGACGGCGAATATGTTAAAGCAAAGGGTACTACTTTAGGTGCTGATAACGGTATTGGTGTTGCTGCTGCTTTAGCTGCTTTGGAAGATGATTCATTTGAACATGGTCCTATTGAGTGTTTATTTACATTAGATGAAGAAACCGGTCTTACCGGCGCTAATAATTTAGATACTAAAATATTAAATGCAACTATATTATTAAACCTTGACTCAGAAGAAGAAGGTACTATATATATTGGATGTGCCGGCGGAAAAAATACTGAAGGCGAGTTTACATTCAAACCTGAAAAAACTCCTGACGGAATCAACTATGAAATAAAAGTTGCCGGTCTTCAGGG
>JAUZPC010000368.1 GCA_030706105.1 Bacteroidota bacterium
CAATACATTTTAGAATCAAAGCTACTAGAGAAACATGTATTTAAGTTCATAAAATATTTAGTCAGTTCTGTGCCCCCTTTTATCAGCAGGCTAGATTTCAAATATTTTATAAAGACGGAAATTATTAGGGACTTACAAGTTATATCAATAATGGGTTTAGAGTAAGTAATGCAATATAGCAATTTAACAGGCGGGTTATCTGAGGCGGATACTGAGTTGTTGGAAAATGATATAGAATCTTCAATAATTTTAAATTTAATTATCAATTCTTTTCCCAGCAATCTTTTTATATTTAACAGGGATGGACTAATCCTTGACTATAAGAGTAAAGATACGGATTTATTGCAAATAAGCCCTTCAAAATTTCTTAATAAAAATATCTGCAACTTTCTGACTCCGGAAGTTAATAAAAAATTTATTAATGGTTTTATTAAAATAAACGCGGGGTCGCCCGTAGTCCGGTTTGAAAGTAAAATTTGTATTGGAGGGAATAATAAAATATTTGAAGTTAAGTTATTACCTCATGCAAATCAAAAAATTGTGGGAATTTTTAAGGATATTACAGAAAAGCGGGAACTTGAAAATAACTTTAATACATTATGGGATAGTTCAGTTGATGGTTTAGTTCTAATTGAAAATGGCAGAATCATTAAAGCTAACCCGGCTTTTTCTTACATCTCAGGTATCCCGATTCAAGACCTTAGCAACAAATCTATAAATGATTTATTATTAACATCAAACGATGAAATAATAAACTCACAGGCAATTTCCATTATTCCTGATTATGACTCTAAAATTGTTAATAAAAGTATGACATTTGTTTCAAATAAAACAGTTGAGGTGGAAGTGTCATATTCGCTTGTTAATCAAGATTCTGCCAGTACTGTTTTAGGTATCTTTAGAGAAGCAGGCGCAAAAAAGAACTTTGAAGAAAAATATCTTCTATTAGAGAAACTTGCAATACTTGGTAAATATTCTACTTATATAGCGCATGAGATTAAAACATCTTTGGCTTCAATTAAAATGTGTCTTGACATTTTTAGGGATGATTTTACTTCCACTAAAAGGTTGCATAAAATATATGAGCTTTTTCAAAGTGAAACTAACAGACTTAATAAATTATCAAAAACTATTTTACAGTTTGCGCGCCCCACTGAGCCAATAATTGTTTCTATTAATCTTAAAGCGTTCTTTGATAAATTAGCTGAATTTAATAGTGTAAAGTTTTTTAAGAAACATATTGAGTTTGTAAACAATTGCCCCTCTATTTATTCTAAGGGAGATTATAGCAAGCTGCAGTCAGCTTTTTTAAATATGATAGATAATTCAGTTGAATCAATAAATGAAAATGGAAAAATTCAGGTAAATACCAAAATTAATAAAGAAAAAAACCGTGTGTCAATTTTTCTGGAGGATAATGGGCAGGGATGCAAAGAACCGGAGAAGCTGTTTGAGCCGTATTATACCAGCAAAGTAACTGGTACGGGCTTAGGATTAGCTATTTCCAAAAAAAATATTGAAGAACAAAACGGAACTGTTAAATTAGTATCATCAAGACAGGGAAGTACAATATTTGAAGTTCAACTACCCTATGAGGAACATAATGGATAAAATATTAATTATTGATGATGACGAAAACATAAGAGAAACTTTAAAAATACTTCTTGAGGCTGATTACAAGGTCGTTCTTGCTTCTAACGGGAATGAAGGATTGAGCAAGTTTAACACCGAGCTTCCGGATCTTGTAGTAACGGATCTTAAGATGGACGGGCCTGACGGACTTGAGATTTTAAAAAGAGTAAAGCGGATTAATAAGAATGTTCCGGTTATATTGATAACTGCTTTCGAAGCTATTCAGCCTACAATTGATGCAATCCATTTTGGGGCTTACGATTATTTTGACAAGCCATTGGATATTGAAAAATTTAAAATTTGTATTAAAAGAGCATTAAAAAGTAAAAGGCTTACAGAAAGAATTTATGATATAATAGCTGATGATATTAAAGATTTTGAAATAGAATCAAAATTTGTTGCGAAAACTGCTTTGATGAGGCAAATAGTTAAAAAGATCGGGCATGTATCTGCCAACAGAGTAAATGTTTTAATTGAGGGAGAAAGCGGAACAGGAAAAGAATTAATTGCCAAACTTATTCATTATTCGGGTGTTACAAGAGAATGTCCGTTTGTAGCCGTAAATTGTTCTGCGTTAACAGAATCACTACTTGAAAGCGAACTTTTTGGCCATGTAAAAGGCTCTTTCACAAATGCTTATAGGGATAAAAAGGGAAAGTTTGAACTTGCCGGTGAAGGGACCCTTTTCCTGGATGAAATTTCGGAAATATCTCCAAATATTCAAGTGACTCTTTTACGCGTACTTCAGGAAAAAGAATATGAAAGAGTAGGGGGAGAAGAAATAATACCTGTAAAATCAAGAATTATTGCTGCCACTAATAGAAATCTGGAAGAGCTGGTTAAAGAGGGGAAATTCAGAGAAGATCTATATTATCGGCTAAAGGTTTTTTCAATTGAAATTCCGCCTTTGCGTGAGAGAAAGGAAGCTATACCAAGTTTAGTAACACATTTTGTAAACAGAATAAACAGAGAGCTTCATAAAAATATCAGGAAAGTTCCTATGGAAGTAATGGATGTTTTAATGAAGTATGACTGGGTGGGAAATGTAAGAGAGCTGGAAAATACACTTTATCAGGCAATAGTACTTTCACAAGGGGAGGTGCTTGAAAGAGAAAATATTTTACTAAAAAGTAATTCTGATTTCAGGGGCATAGTGAATGGCCCATTTTTAAGTCTGGCCGAAATGGAAAGAGACCATATTAAATTGGTCTTGGAAAAAGTAAATGGAGATAAACAGCAGGCCTGTAAAATATTGGGGATTTCTCTGGCTACATTATACAATAAAATATCAAATACCAACAATTAAACAGATATTGGTAATTAGTCTCCCATAAAAGAAGTTTACAATTACAAGTGAATAACTAAATGGAGGAAGCTTAAAATATAATCCTCTGAAATTCTTTCCATCTAAATAATAGTTCAGATATAAATAGTCATATCGTCCCTCAATTATTTTAATTCGTATTGGGTGTTTGAAAAAATTCCTCACTTCCAGATTCCAGAAATCACATCTAAAAATTAGAAAATCAAAAACAAAAAACCGTTTTAAGCAATATAATAAAATATATTGCCATGGCATGGGAATTGAGTTAAAGCAAATAATTTTTCTACTTATTTAAATCAAAGCTATACATTTGCTTTAATGGCGATAAGAATATCCATATCTGAATATATAAGCGTACTAATTCATAAATATTCCTTATGACAGAATTGAATAATATTTTGCAAATTGATAATATCAAAAATTATTTTGGTAAGGGAATTAAAATCGAATACAGGCCTCCTTAGAAATGTCTGCAAGCCTTAATATTCAGGGTTATTTAGTGAAGAGTGGTATCTGACACAAAATTAAACCGAAAACCAAAAAGAAACTTGCAGACAACATAAATCCTTGTTTGCAAGATAGCGAAAAAA
>JAUZPC010000369.1 GCA_030706105.1 Bacteroidota bacterium
TAAGAGTAATCAATTCTGCAATAAAGAGAGTTTACAATTACTTAAATAATCAGGAAAGAAAATATAGTTTCCTCTTTTTGGTCCCCTTATCTATAGCCCCACATAGTGGCAGGCTGAGTGAAGTCCGAATTCGGACGGCTCGGGGCGGAATTTAAATGTTCAATATTCGTAAGAATAACATTATTTACATCTTCTTCTGTATCTTAAGAATAATTATAATACCATTTCCTCCATTTGCTGCTTTAACATAATCATATCCACTGTCAGCTTAACACGCCCGCCGGAATTCCGGCAAGGAATAATTAGTTGTATAAGAGTAATCAATTCTGCAATAAAGAGAGTTTACAATTACTTAAATAATCAGGAAAGAAAATATAGTTTCCTCTTTTTAGTCTCCCTATCTATAGCCCCACATAGTGGCAGGCCGAGCGACTCGGGGCGGAATTTTTTGTACTTCAATAATATTATGGCTATAAATATGAGAGAGGCCGTTTTGTGACGGCCTCTCTGTTTTTTAAATATATCGCTAAGCAAATAACAAAAACTTAAAAATATTTATTATTTATTCACAATCATCTTTTTAGCCAGATTTACATTATTGCCGGATAATTTGTAGAGATACATCCCGCTTGATAAATTACCTGCGTCAAACCTAAATGAGTGTTTCCCTGCATCCAGAAATCCCTTGTGAATTGCTGCTATTTCTTTTCCTAATACATCATAAACACAAATTGAGTAATTTCCTGATTTAGCTACACTGCATTCAATATTTGTTGAGGGGTTGATCGGGTTTGGATAATTTTGTCCCAATTCAAATTTATCAGGGGTTAGGTTAACTGTAACACTTACACTGCCAAGGTCTTTATAACTGCCGTCATAATCAATTTGCTTTAGCCGATAAAAATTCTTTCCCGTAAGAGGATTTTTGTCAGTATAGGAATAGCATGTTGTTTGTGCCGTAGTGCCTTGTCCCTTAATTGTACTAATTTCCTTTCCGTTCCTGCTTATAACAAAACATTTATTGTTCAGCTCAGTTGCGGTAGCCCAATTTAGAATTACGGTGTTGTTAATATTTGTAGATGTAAAGTAACTCAGTTCAACAGGTGTTATAGTATAATCAACAAATATCCCGTCATGCTGCTGGTTATATTGGTACATAGCTAAGGCAATATTATTTGGTTTATAGGGGTAGCCGGTTTTCCATGCAAATAAGTAAGCATCTTTTGGATCTGCAAAGTTAAATGAGCTGCCAACTATGTCCAGTTTCCCGTCCTGATCAAGGTCTGTAAGAACAGGCTGCTGGAAGCTGGTATTCTTGTAAACCGACATAGGAAACCCTTGTACGGGGTTGCCGTTCATTTTTATTGCATTATAAATTCCGGAATCACCAAATTGAATATTTTGATCAAACAGCATTTCCAGCTGATTGTCGTTGTCAAGATCAGCAACTGTAATTTGATTAGCTATGCCGTAAAAAGGACCCTTTGGATATCCGGAAACAAGTGTTCCATTCAATTTGTAGGCGTAAATCTGTAAAAAAGGAGTCTCAGATGCACCGTATTCTCCTGCAATGATTTCCATATTCCCGTCATTATCAACATCAGCAATAGATGGGGCTCCATAAATCCAGTTTGCAGTATGCTGCGGCCATCCCGGGTATATAGTACCGTCATTTTTAAGTACATATACAACACCACCGGCATCGTGTGCGCAAAAAACTATTTCTTTATTGCCATCTTTATCCAGATCTACCAGTACCGGGGCTGCATAGGAATTAGACCCGTTTACAGTATCTACCAAAGTATATGGGAAACCAGGTAAAATATTCCCATTCCTATCGAAACCATGTATCCGGTCTCTGGATTCAAAGAATAATTCCTTAAAGCCATCGTTATTTACATCCCCAACAGCGGCACTGGATGCCACGTATCTTTCCATCATTTTAGGCCATCCGGGTTGTGTCGTTCCATCGCCACGATAAACATATGCCTTATAGTTCCTGTCACCTATAATTATTTCCATTTTCCCATCACCATCTATATCAGATAAAACAGGAATCATAGGATATTTACCTGTGGTAATAGGAAAACCTGTTACATCAGTACCGTTTTTATGGTAAGCATAAATTTTTCCGCCTAAGGCTCCGCCAATTGTTGTAACTATTTCCGGCTGCCCGTCACCATCAATGTCGCCGTATGAAGGGGCATAAACCGCTTCCCAATTTGTAGCATAAGATTTTGGGAAACCTGTTGCTGAGCTAGTGTCCATATTTACGACATAAAGTTTCTGACCGGAACCGTAAATAATTTCCATTTGCTGATCATCATCTATATTGCCGACTATCGCTCCCGTCTTAGGAGAAAAAACTAAATAACTTGCGGCAACTGGAAAGTTATTAAATAGTGTAAAAGAGGTCGGATTATATAACATATTGGTGTTAGTACCGGCTGCCTTGTTTGAAGAACTACAATACTTTCCATCCAGATCGGGTATATTTGAGGCGGTAATGTTTTTATTCTGGGGAAAGCTTATTGAAGTGATACAAAGTAAAAAACTAAGTAGGAAAAAAACGTAGTAATTTTTCATAACACAATCTTTCTAAAATTATTATAAAATGAATTATTGTTAGGAAATATCAAAAATAAGTTAAGAAAATATAATCTATATTCAAAACGTTATTTTTGTTGATTTGCGATGTGTTGTTTATGTATGATCTATGTTTCAGGAAGCAATAAAAAAGGGCAGGAGTGAAAAGAAGCACATATTTAATTAGTCTGTAATACAGGAATTATGTTGCCTGCTATATACTGCTTTAAAATGGAAAAACCGTCTTGTAATATAAAAATGCAAGACGGTTTTTGAAATATCTAATATCTATTTAATAAATATCATCTTCTTTGATAATGAAAAGTCGCCTGCTTTAATAGTATAGAAGTAAACACCTGATGTCAGGTTCTTGGCGTCAAATGTAACTTTATAGTTGTTTGCCTGCAAATTGGAGTTAACTAAAGTTGCAACTTCCTGCCCTAATAAGTTATAAACTTTCAATGTAACTAAACCCGCTTTTGGAACGGAGAAAGAAATTACAGTTGAGGGATTGAATGGGTTTGGATAATTTTGTCCCAGAGTATAAGACATATTGCCGGGCAGCGAATTCTCAACTGAAGTTATGTTATAGAACCAATTCAAAACAGACCCCATTAACTGGTTTCTTGTGTTTGAAGACAAAGTGTTGTTTATGCTTTCAAATCCGAAAGGCAAAAAGAAAACTTTACCGCCGTTGGTAAATTGTTTCCAGCCTCCCCCTCCTTCTACGGTTGTGGTATCAAATGTAAAAGAGAAGTTAAAACTATTATCCGGAGAGACTAAAACATCCAGCATGGATTCATTATTTGCTCCTTCATTACCCACAAGTTTTAGGGAAGTGAATGACTTGCCAAATTGGTCTGTCTTAATCCCAAACACGCGACGTTTTAGGATAGTCTCTTTCTTTAACCAATCAAGCCCAAGAACAGTATTTAAAAATGACGGATATGCGGTTTTTAA
>JAUZPC010000037.1 GCA_030706105.1 Bacteroidota bacterium
CAACTGCTGCTCCTGCAATAATCTTTCCGTCAGCCGGTATATGCATGCCCGGTTTAACAATTACTATATCATCAATCTGTAAATCTTTAGTCTCAATCGCTATTTCCAGACTATCTCTTTTAACAATGGCGGTCTTGGGATTTAAGTCGACAAGTTTGTTAACAGCCATATTAGTTTTGGATTTGGCCCTGCTTTCTAAATACCTTCCCATAAGAATTAAAGTAATTATTACCGCAGCAGTATCAAAATAGACGTGATTTAAATGGGTTTTATGCACACCGAGTAATACTTCAGGGAATAAAGTAATTAATAGACTATACAAGTAGGCTGCCCCTGTGCCAACTGCCACCAAAGAATTCATATCGGCAGCAAAGTGCTTTAAGTTAGTCCAGAATATTGTATAAAACCTTTTCCCTGCCACAAAAACAACCGGTGTAGTCAGGATAAGTAAAAGTTTATTCCAATTTTCACTACCTAAAGAATCCGCAAAACTACCCCACATTAATCCCATATTAATAAAAAAGACAGGGATAGTAAAAACTAAAGCAAGAATAAAATCGTGTTTAATTTTTTCCTGATATTCATTTGCTTTAGAAGTTTTATCCTCATTTTTATTTTTATTTAATACAGATAAATCAAGCTTATATCCTGCATCTTCAACAGCATTGCCTATTATGTTAACATCAATTACAGAGGGGTCATACTCAATGGAAGCTTTTTCAGTAGCCAGATTAACATTTACATTTTTTATACCATCAAGCTTTTTAATAGTTTTTTCTACACGTGCAACACAACTGGCACAAGTCATACCCTCAACAGGTATATTTATTTTATCAGTTTTAATCATTTCTAAGACAATTTCATTTCTTTTACTACGTAACCTGCATCTTCTATTGCGACTTTAATTTCATTTTCCTTAATATCTTTTACATCAAAATCTACAACTGCCTTACCAATCACTACTTCATTTACGTTTACTTTTAAATTTGATAAAGCTTTCTTTACAGCCATTACACAATGACCGCAGCTCATTCCTTCAATTTCAAATATTGCTGTCATGTTCTTTCCTTAAAATGTTTATTTACTATAGATAAGATAATATAAATAAAGAAAAGATTCACTAATTGGTGCAAGTTTACCAGCTTATTCCTAACTTTATTTACTTAATGGATAGAATAGAAGGTTACAAGAATTTATTAATAATGCTCTTTGTTTTCGTTCAGCTTTTTAACAATTCGGTTAGCATAAATTTCAACTTCATTCCAAACGGTTTTAACATTACTTTTAAATACTTCCCATTTGGATTCATCTGTTTCATTAAATTCGCTTTCAATTTTCTTTTTTATTTCATCCCTTTTTTGCTTTAATGAAAAAACATAAGTCATAAGGCTGTCTTTTAACTCCCCCGAAAATTTAAGCGAATCTTTTTCAAATCTAATAATACGTTTATCAAGTTCATAACATGCTCTTTCCATATCCCTTTTCCATTCCGATCTTTCATCAAAAGTATAGAAATGTTCATTTATGCCCGCCATCACTCCGGCCTGCTGCATTTTATTTATTAAAGAATCAGCATTTTGTAAGAATGTTGATTCATTATTCTGCACCGTTTCGACTTCCGGATGGTCTGAGTATAAATAAAACAAGCATGTAAATGTAAGGATAGACCACGCAATAATTGAAATAATATTTAATTTTGCCTTTTGCATATCCAAAGTATAATTCCTTTATATCATAAAGATAGTCTCTTTTCATTTGTTTTCAATAAATATTATCACAGATTAATATTTATAGCTGCATATTTATTTTAAGTATTACTTTTAATATCTTTATTTACTTAAAATAAACAACTTATGAAACTATCAATAAAAATAACGTTACTGCTTTTGTTTTGTATTTCCCTGGATCTTTATTCAATGGACAGCACATTCTATAAGATAAAAGCACTGATTTCCAAAATATCCACAGACAGCATTAGTCTTCATATTAAAAATCTGGAAAAGCCGGGCGGAATGAACAGCCGCATAAATTTTACTCCGGGGAATGACAGTGCAATGAAATATATTTATAATACTTTTTCCAAGGTTTCAAAAAATTGCATTATTGCTATTGATACTTTTTTTATTTCATCTGCAACAGCACCCTACAACCAAAAGCCTTTATTTAATATTGAAGTTACATTTCCCGGTAAATTATATCCTGACAGCATTTTTATATTGGGGGCGCATTATGATTGCTCAGCAAGCAGAATGGGATCTTCGGTTTGGAGTGCACATTGGGATACAATTTCCGCCCCGGGCGCTGATGATAATTCAACCGGAATTGCCTCTTTACTGGAAATTGCTAAAGCGCTTTCAGATAGCGTTATAAATTTTAAAAATGATTATACCATAAAACTGGTTGCTTTTGGGGCTGAAGAGTCAGGACCTAAATACAGCGGCAGCCACCATGGCAGCATTCATTATGTAGAAAAGATATCGGCATTGAATCAGCATATTATTGGAATGGTTTCAATAGACATGATAGGCTTTAATGCAGATTACTTGTATAATTCTATAATCTCTAATCCAAATTCAGTTTCACTTGGAACAAAAGCACTCAGCTTAAATAGTCAATATCATACAAGCTTAATTTTACCTGTTGCACCTTTTACTTATGGTGAATACTCTGATCATTTCTCCTTCTGGAGTGCCGGGATACCGGCCATTTGTTTTATGGAAAACGCCCCGCCATGGAATGACAATACATTTTATGTCAGTAATCCCTTTTATCATACTTCTTATGATACTCTGGGGACAGTTAATATTGACTTAGTCAGGAATGTAACTAAACTAAGTCTTGCACTGGCAGCTTCTATGAGTATGAGCCCGACAGATGTAAATATTGAAAAGAATGATATTAGCGGATATAAATTATCTCAAAATTATCCCAATCCTTTTAATCCATCCACAATAATTCAATATTCTCTGCCGGAAAAAGCTTTTGTTAAACTAAGAGTGTTTGATATACTTGGAAAGGAAGTTGCAATATTAGTAAATGAGGAAAAAAGTGCGGGCAGCCATTCGTTAAATTTTAACAGCCAAAAATTATGCTCAGGTGTTTACTTTTATAAACTGCAGGTGAATAATTTAGTAATTGCAAAAAAAATGATTATAGCAAAATAAGAAAGACTAATTTATGTTATAAATGTCCGGCATTTTTAATGCAGGCAGCATCGGGGCTTTTTTACTTTGATAACTTTGCATATTTAATAAAATTGTATCCAGAATATTAATAGCTTCTATTATGTGAGGCCCTTTATTAAGCATTACACACTCAGCCCTTTGAGATACAGCGGCATCAGTAATTTCCGCCCTTGATGGTCTCCCCTTTTTTGCAACGCTTTCCAATACCTGAGTAGCCCAGAATATTGGTATATGGGCAGCCGAACATAATAAAAGTATTTCTTCCTGCACTCCCGCAAGACTGTTCCAGCCGCACTCTATTGCTAAATCTCCTCTGGCAATCATCACTCCAATTGGAAAATACTGCATTCCGGTTAAAATAATATCTGCAAGATTAGTGTATGCTTTTTTGTTTTCTATCTTAAGCACTACACCTATTTTTTTCGCATCATATTTTAATAATTCAGCATATAAAGATTTTACGTCCTCTGCGGTTGTAATAAATGAGAAGCTAAGAATATCTGCATTATCAATAATAAAGGGAATATCCTCTTTATCCTTTTGAGATAAACCGGAGAATCTGAGATTTGAATCGGGGAAATTTACTCCCTTATCAGCTCTAAGTTTAGCCCCACCCGGTTTTGTATATGTAATTTGCACTTCCATTGCCTGCATTGATACAGATTTAATAATTCCTTCAATTTTCCCGTCATCGAATAAAATACTTTCACCCGCCCTTACATCAGAAAAGACTTCAGCTATTCCTAAAGAAATATGTGCCGGTTTTTCAACTTCACCCAATTTATTAAACTTGGCAGGTTCGCCATTTTCCGTACCTGCATGCAGGATTAATGTATCACCTTTTTGTAATAACAAATATTTCTCAATTGGTTTTAAACCGCCTACTCTTGCTTCAAGGTATTTTTTCTTTTTATTATTATAAAAATTAAGTTTAGTTCCTTTTATTATATAACAAGATTCATCACACTTTGCAATAAATCCATCTTTCTTTACTTCAAGGATTTTAACCGATACCTCTTTACCTCTTGTATCAGTGAACTCAATTCTATGCCCCTTTTTCATATTCTTATAATTATCACAGTCAATAGGCAGATGAATCAGTGAATGGTCTGTTAAACTGCCTGCCGAGTTACCCATCCATATAAACAAGGGTTTTGTTGTTATCCCAAAATCATCTTTCTCAGGCTGCAAATGAATTATTTGAGGTCCTTTAGCCATTTTACCTGTACGTATTTTAGTACCGCCAAGATCCATAAGTATTTTACAGTTTGCACCGGTTTCATATTTTGCCTTATTAATATTTGCAATCATATTTTTCCATATATACTTATCCTGCAAAGCACAATTAATTCTAAAGCAATTGACTCCTGCAAGGACCAGCTCTTTAATTGCATCATAATTAGTGTCAGCATCATCAGGTACAGTGGCCATAATTCGGACTTTTCTCTTGCTGTTATTTTTTCCAAGGAGCGCATCTGAATTTAAATGTAATATTGCCCTCCCCTCTTTTGCATTTCCGAGTTCATAAAATATGTCTTTATCAATTAACTTATACAGAATATTCAGGACAGAATTTATAGTATAAAGGACATTCTCTTCGGCCTTTGCAAGGCGTGACGTTCCGATTTCGCCAAGTTTGCTTCTCATATTCTTATGCTCGGAATTCCTTAACGCTATATAGCTAAGAAGATTAGATGCACTTTTCCTATATGAATCATTTACCATTGATAATTCATCAGAAAATTTTCGCTCCAATTTTAATGCGAATTTTTTAATGTCTTCCAGCTTCTCTATTAAGCTTTCAATTTCTTCTTTTTTATACATAATATTTCAATCGGAAAAATAAATTACTTATGCAAATATATAATTTTTTAGCTTTACCATTTTGTTATTTTATAAAAATTAATATTTATAATAGTAAGGATTTTCTTATATTTGAATTTTGAATTGCAAATCTTGGTTATTTGAAACCTTTTCTGAAATTTTTGATCATATAAGTATATAAATTATATAATTTTGGAGTTCCTATGCACGATAATCACTATAAAGTTTTAATTATAGGTTCAGGCCCTGCCGGTTTAACCGCCGGTATTTACACAGCAAGAGCTAATTTTAATCCAATAATTTTTGAAGGAATACAACCGGGAGGTCAGCTTACCATTACCAATGATATTGAGAACTTCCCCGGTTTTGAGAATGGAATATCCGGTCCGGTGCTAATGGATACCATGCGCAAACAGATGCAGAGATTTGGCGGAATATCTGTTTATAAAGAAATTACTGAAATTGATTTCTCAAAACGGCCATTCATACTTAAATCATATGAAGAAACTTATACAGCGGACTCAGTAATAATTTCAACAGGGGCTTCAGCTAAATATCTTGGACTGGAAAGTGAAAAGAAATTTAGAGGCTTTGGTGTATCGGCGTGTGCAACCTGCGATGGATTCTTTTTTAAAGGATTAAAAGTTTTAGTTGTTGGCGGCGGTGATACAGCGATGGAAGAAGCACTGCATTTAACAAAGTTTGCTTCTGAAGTTACAATTATTCATAGGAGAAATGAATTTAGAGCTTCACAAATAATGCTTGAAAGAGCCCAGAGAAATCCTAAAATTAAGTTTCTTACCAACAAAACTGTTAAAGAAATTGTAGGTACTGAAGACAATAATAAAAGAGCATTGACCGGAGTTATTCTTCAGGATACAAAAACCGGTGAAATTTCAGAATTGCAGGCTGATGGGTTATTCCTGGGGATAGGACATCAACCAAATACTGCACTTTTCAAAGGGGTTTTGGAAATGGATGAAAACGGCTATTTAATTACCCAGCCGGGCAGTACTAAAACAAATATTGAGGGCTTATTTGCTGCCGGTGATGTAGCAGACAGCGTTTACAGACAAGCAATTACTGCTGCCGGTACAGGTTGTATGGCTGCAACTGACGTTAGTAAGTGGTTTGAATCACAGGAATAATTATTTGAAAATTAAACGAAACTCTGCATAATAATAGTACAGAGTTTCGTTTTGTAAATTAAATATAACATTTCAATTACTTCTCAAATTTCTTTTTCATAAAATCACCATACAAATTTGCTAAGAAGAAACCGATACCGGTTGAAGTGAATATAAGAAACGGAATCCAAAATTCAATATTCGCATACTCTTCTATCATCAGACCAAAACCAAGACCTAGACCAAAGAAAAACAGAATAATTCCAATTTTTGCCAGTATAAAGCTATCAATCTTCTTCTTATTGTATAAAGCTTTTATAGTTTCTGCATCAATACCTTTTTCAATCAACAATTGTCTTTCCTTCGACCTAAAAAATATTGAAGTAACTATAACCAGTCCTGTAACCATAAACATTATGATCGGTATAAAAACCGCTACTACTTCCTTATCCATTTTTAGCTCCTGCTGTTATTTTTAAGTTAAGACATAAGGAAATACCAAAAGGTTACAGTATATGAAATAAAATATTTTTATATTTATTAAAGTAACCTTTTAAAGACTTTTATAGTCAAATACAACATGAAAGAAATTAATGATGTAGAAATAATTGAATCTATTAAAAAAGGCAATATAAATGATTTTAATCTTTTAATAGACGCATATAAGAATAAAGCTTATTCTATGCTGAAAAGAATGCTCAAGAATGAATCTGACGCCGAAGAAATTTTACAGGACTGCTTTTTAAAGGCATATTATTCACTAGATAAATTTCAGTATAAATCTAAGTTTTCTACTTATTTCTACAGAATTGTTTATAACTCGGCAATTACGAAACTTTCAGGAAAGAAAAGATTGATTGAACAGGCCATGGATTCTGTGGATGACCATTACGATTTAATTGACGAAAGTTACAGCTTTGAGAATAACAAAGAATTGTCAGAAAAATTAAATGAAATTATTGAAAAACTACCTCCAAAATACTCGGCAGTTTTGAATTTATTCTACCTTGAACAATTGAGCATCAAAGAAATTTGTGAAATTATGGCAACAACCGAATCTAATATAAAAGTGCTGCTTTATCGATCAAGAAACGCACTAAAAGAAATAATTATCAAGAATAATTTGCAGGAGGAACTAATATGATTATTACTGATGAAATATTAAATAAGATAATTGATAATGAACTGGATCAGGAAACAAGAATTGAAGCAATGGATATTATCAATAATTCAGAAGAGCTTACAAAGAGGCTAAGTGCTCTTAAACTTGCAGACAAGCACTTAAAAGACATTCCTGAATTAAATGTCTCCTACAATTTTAATAACATTATTTTTGATAAAATAAATAAAGCTGCCCAATATGCAAAAACTCAAAAACGCTTTTTTATAGCTGTCTTTTCCATCATTGTATTATTATTATTAGGTGTATTTGTATTTTTTATTATAAGTACATCCAGTATGCCTGTAAAACCGTCTTTTAAAATTGACATTAATACCAGAATTATAGATATAATGGTAAAAAAATTGGAAGAAGTATTCTCAGGCAAAGTTCTTACAATATTCAGCTCTATTATTTCTTTAATTATCATTAGTGTAATTTACTTTTTGGAAGAGAGCAAAAAAATAAAAAAATTAAAAAACGGATAATGGAATATCCTTGCGCTAATTTTAACGGATGTTCTACTCCCAATTAGGAAGAATAATAATATTAATTATTTTATGGAATTATTTATAGGCATTTTTTTTTATAACCAATTTCATTACAAACAGATAACACACACAAATTAATTACATTCACAATCAACTATCTTATTATCACTTGACATTTCTGCGCCTAAATACTATTTTTACATAGACTAAATCTAAATAATAATAAGAAATACCATGCGAAAAGCTTCAGATATAGGTTTCGGTGAAAAAGCTGTTATATCAGACATTGATACTTCTCATCCATCTTCAAGAAGAATAATTGAAATTGGGTTTACCCCCGGACAAGAGATAGAACTTGTTAATAAATCCATTTTTAATGATCCCCTTGCATTCGCGTTACGAGGGACTGTAATAGCGATTAGGAAAAGAGAGGCAGACTGCATAATAATAATATGATTACTCAAACTGCTCATTCTACGCCTCTTGTTACCTTAGTTGGGCCCCCCAACTCCGGCAAGACTACCCTATTTAATTACCTTAGCGGTAAGCACTATAAAACTGTTAATTATCCCGGATCGACTGTTGATTATTCAGTTAGCAAAATGCAGGATAAGTTTAATATTAATGCTAATTTGCTGGATTCCCCGGGAATTATAAGCCTTATCCCTGCTTCACCAGATGAAGAAGTGTCAGTCCATTCGCTATATAAACATCCCAAATACGGGAATCCTGATTTAATAATAGCCACTGCTGATTCTACTCAATTATCAAGGCATTTGCTGCTTGTCAGGCAATTACTGGAATCCGGATTTAGAGTAATAGTTGTGCTTACAATGTCGGACCTGCTAAATAAAAGAAATTTTGATGTCTCTACTAAACGCCTTTCTGAATTGTTAAATTGCGATGTTATTAAACTTGACGGAAGAAACGGAACGGGCCTTGACAAACTGTTAAATTTAATTGAAATTAACTTAAATAATTCATTGCTTTCAGGAAAGCCCGACACAACGGAATACAAACTGGACAACTCCTCTCCTCTTATAAATATGTTTAGAGAATCTGAGGAAATTGAAAAAGAAGTTATTTTCAGAGTTGCATCCACAAAAAATATTTCAAAAGCAGATAAAGAACTGCAAATTTTATCTAATTACCAAATTGACAACACCACCATTAAGATTGACAGATTTCTTCTGCATAAATATTGGGGTATTTTCGGCTTTTTTGCAATAATGTCAATTACTTTTACTTCCGTCTTCTGGCTGGCGCAACCCTTAATGAATTTAGTAGATAAGACATTCGGCTTTCTTGCTAATTTTGCGCAGGCATCATTAGGCGATACTTGGTACAGTGACTTGATTTCAAATGGATTAATAAGCGGTATCGGTTCCGTACTTGTCTTTGTTCCCCAGATAATAATCCTTTTTTTGATATTGGGACTGCTTGAAGACTCCGGCTATCTGGCTCGTGGAGCCATGCTGATAGATAAGCCGCTTTCAAAAATAGGTTTGAACGGCAAATCATTTGTTCCGATGCTCTCAGGCTTTGCCTGTGCAATTCCTGCCATTATGGCCGCAAGAACTATTTCAAATAAGCGGGAGAGATTGCTAACCATATTTATAATACCTTTAATAAGCTGCAGTGCCCGTCTGCCTGTTTATGCCCTGCTGATAGGATTCCTGGTTCCAAATCATAATCAATGGCTGGGCGGCGTTATTTTGGCATCCATTTATATATTTGGAATTATTTCTTCAGTAGTGATTTCAGCGATAATAAATAAATTCAGCAAATTTATTCTGCGGAATAATGATAACTCTTCATTTATTCTGGAACTGCCGTCATATAGAATGCCTAAACTTTCAGTGGTAATAAATAATACTGTTACAAATGCAGAACAGTATATAAAACGTGCGGGACCTACAATCCTTGCTCTTTCAATTGCAATTTGGATGTTATCATATTTCCCAAACAATAATCCAAAAATTGAGGCAAAAGGGTTAAGCAGCGAACAAGTTATATCTTTAAAAAGTTCAGAACGGCTTGCCGGATCTTATTCTGCACAATTGGGTAAATTTATCCAGCCTGTTATGACTCCATTGGGAATGGATTGGCGGGTAGGTGTTTCACTTGTTTCTGCATTTGCCGCCCGGGAAGTATTTGTAAGCTCACTTGCAATGATTTTTAGAGTAACTGACTCGAGCGATAATCTACAGTCCTCAATTTTACATTCAATGCGGAATGCAGAAATTGAAGGCACTAATCAAAAACTTTTTACGCCGGCTACAATACTTGGACTGATAGTCTTTTTCATATTTGCATTGCAGTGTATTTCTACAATTTCCATCTCCTATAAGGAAAGCGGAACATGGAGAATACCACTTTTTCAAGTATTAATATTCACAGGATTAGCTTATATCTTTACATTTATTACAGTAAATGGCCTCAGAGCCATAGGAATAAATTAATTATTTATTATTATATTACAGTATCTAAAATAATTTTACTATAAAATTGGAAAAAAATCAATTGGAAAATATTTTTCGAAATTTTCTAAAAAGAGGTAAATATAGAATTACCCCTGAGAGATTCGAAATTTTAGAAGCGGCTTTAGACTATAACGGTCACTTTGGAGCTGACG
Source organism: Bacteroidota bacterium (assembly GCA_030706105.1). Lineage (GTDB taxonomy): Bacteria > Bacteroidota > Ignavibacteria > Ignavibacteriales > Ignavibacteriaceae > JAUZPC01. The sequence goes on from JAUZPC010000037.1 coordinate 10,422, forward strand.
ATTTGTTTATTGATTTAAAAAACAAAAAGTCCCCTATTTCCAGAGCTACTGTATATAACACATTGGAGCTCCTTGCCCAATGCGATATTTTGCTTAAAAGAAATTTTGGCGACAACATAACCAGATATGAAAGCTGTAATACCAAAGCAGGACACGATCACCTTATTTGTCTTGAATGCGGAAAAATAATTGAATTTTCTAATCCTAAAGTTAAAAAACTAGTGAAAGAAGTCTGTGAAGAAATGCAGTTTGATTTTTCAAACTATTCATTTAATATTTTTGGGAAATGCAAAGACGGACATACTCATCATTTTGAATTTGAAGACAGTCATTCTGATTCAAAATAGATAATTCAATTAATCAATTTTTCTATTAGCATATCGCTACTCTGTAGCTCCAAATCCAAATGCTACTCATTATTAAAGATATTTAGTCCCATGGTTTTTAAATAGCCACGGCGCTTTAGCCCGTGGATAACAGAGTACCGATCCACACGGTTGGGCTTTAGCCACAGTATATTCTCTCTTCCACTTGTCATTTCGTACCGATAACGGAGAGAAATCTATTCTCTTGCACAGACAGACAATTACCAGCTGCTTTTTGAAATCCTAAAAATGCCTCGAACCTTGATAGAATATCCGACTCCGGATGGGACATCCGATCCCGGATTTACTTGAATAACATGATTATCATGATTTTAGCTGCAAAATGAAAATTTTCTAATCAAGTTAATCCTGAAATCCTTTTGCGTAGCCATGCCTATGGCATAATCCAAATTCAGACATTTTTTTTGAGTATCTTTCAAATTAAGCATTATAATATTTATTATTTACTTACTTCAGCGCCTTTTATTTCTTCTTCTTTTATTATATTAAAATCTTTGTCGAATGCATATCTTATTCTATTTCCATCTTCGATGAACTCCCATTTGTCCGGTCTCCCTCTCGGTAACCAAGATAATATATAATACTCCCAATTAAGCTTTTTCTTCATTGGTTGAACTTCAACATATAAAGTATCTCCCGATATATATTCCTTATTAAAGAATCCATGTTTTAATTTAATTTGCTTTTTTACTCTTAATTCCTTCCTGTCAATAATATTTACAGTAATATAGCCAATTCCATCTTCCAAACCTTTTCTTGTATAATAATATAACTCCCCGTCTAATATAGAAATAAGAAATCTTGTATGTGGATAATAATCATTTCCATCTACATCCTTTATTTTATAAAGCACTTTACTTTTATCATTATAAGCATAAATTGCAGATTTATTATCAGATTTGGTAAAATATGGGAACCAAAGATAGTTATCATAATAAACAGTTTCAATTGAATCAAATTTATAATCCGTATATGGAATATATTTATTCTTATCTGCTTCTAATAATTTTTGTATGCTGATTTTTTTTACATCTTCGATCTTAAAATGTTGAGAAGATATATTCTTACTAAATATAACTAATAATACCAATAATATTCCAACATTATTTATCTTTATTCTTTTCATGAGTTTACTCCATTTCCGCATCAAATAATCCTTCGCCCATCCAGGCCTTATACTCTGCTTCTTCTCTTTTTCTCTTTTGTTCTTCAGTTTCCTTATTTTTATTTTTTTTATTTGTTAAAGATTTTTTATATCCATTAATCGCTAGTTTATATTTTGCTGCTGTAGAATAAATTGAACTAAGATCCTTTATATCTGAATAACTTGCATGATCTTTTGACTGGGATCTTGTGCCAGTGTAATGACCATGGTCTGTATCATTATGATCCGGGTAAACAGTGCTTTGCAGGCTGCTCATTACTAATTGTCCAAATTCACTATTCCAATCTATTTCTTCAAACGAAGGCATATTATCATTATCGCCATATAAACTATACCATAAGTCAACATAGTTTGAATGTGCGTAAAAATCACCAATAGTATGATCACCTAATTCATCAAACCCACCGGCTGCATCTATAGAATTGGAAAAATCTAAGAACGAATTAAAATTATCAAAGTGCTCACTATTGAAAAAAGCCAAAGGCCCATCTACAAAAGCGTTATAAACAATATTTGAGTGATAATCTGTACCATAAACCTCAGACATTATTCTTGCATGTACACTTACAGGGAAATTACCATCTGGATCATAGTTACCCAGCGGGTTATCAAGGCAATAATTATAAGGGGACCAGCCCCGCCACGCGGGCGGGTAAACTCGATATTTGGCAGCTAAAGGATCAACACTTAACCATCTGCCAACTTCTGAGTCATAATACCTTGCTCCAAAATAATCCAGTCCGCTTTCCTTATCACGTTCCTTGCCGGTAAATTTGTATTTATCATCAGTTCCACCCGCCAGATAACTTCTTATTTCCTCTCCAAACGGGTTATAATCCTGCGCTGAGAGAATACTGCTTGCAGATCTTAACGTCATATGAATGTTTATTGAATAAATAAAACAAATAATATTGTAAATTGCCCTGTTTCTTGATTACAAGTTAGGTTTTATATATTAAATTGTCAAATACCATCGTCTGAACTGATGTCTCATCCGATCCCGGATGGAACATCCGACTCCGGATTCGCCTGATTATCATGATTTTGCTGCAAAATGGAATTTCTATTTTTTTGACACCCGCCATTTGATTTAGCAAC
>JAUZPC010000370.1 GCA_030706105.1 Bacteroidota bacterium
CTCAAACACTAATCTTAAAGTATTTATTTCAGAAAAGTTATATTTTACTTCTGCAACAGGAGTAATGTTCTTAGTATCACTAGTCAATTCTTCGTTGTAATTAAATCCGCCGGCAAATGTAAATTCCTTGTTAAGATGCTTAATTGCCTGCACAAATACTTCTTTCAATTGAGTTTGGACCGGCAGATTAGTCCCTGATATTCTCTGGAAATAGCTATTTGAATTCAAAGATTTAGTAATACCGTAACTTAAGTTTACTGAAGATTCATCTTCAAAATTATACATGGCTTCAAATTGATAGCCCTGCTCATTTGCCTGGTTAAGAGCAGATGGATGGCGATTCAATAAAATATACGTATAATCTTTTCTTACAGCGGGTGGAGTATTATATATTATAGTTCCATCATCAGACTGGAATAAATAATTATCATACAATTTATACTCCCCGGTAATTGCAAAGCTGCCTAAATAAAAATTACCTCCTGTATAGAATGCCTTACCTACAATGCTTTCATTGTTATTAAATGCCGACTTCTTTATATCTGCATTTTGCTTAATACCGAATTCTGAATAAAAATCAAAATTCCATATGCTTGGCTGCAATCTTATGGAGGTAAGACTTGTTTTAGCAACATTATCATAATTAGGAATATTTATGGCAAAAGAGGCTCCGGCTTTCAGCGGAAAATCGAAAGAGTATTCCAGATCGACTGCATGCAAAATATTATTTCTTTCCTTACTGGTATTTTCGGCCATGCCGCTGAGAGCTTTTAATCTTAGGTTATTATAACGGGCATCAATTTTAACACCAAGTAGATTATTATCAATTCTGACGTTTCTGTCTTCATAAATTTTTAGAACCATTCCGCGTCCGAATAAAGCATAATAATTACCTGCCGTTATATCCATACCCATATCAGATTCGCCAATTTCGGCTTTAATATATTTATAGTCTATTTCACTATACTTATTCTTATTTCTATTCACAGCAGGATTAGGGTCATTCGGCTGAAAAATATCGAACCGGATACCGGCAGAAAATATTTCATGCCTATAATCCAAATTCAGCCAATTTTCCATAATCTCTTGTTTTAGTGTAATATCATACGAATATTTCAACTGATTGGATAGTGAAATCCCTTCAGGCAAGAGACTTTTAGTCTCATTATTTTCCTGGGGCAAAATGCTATTCTGATAAAAAGCTAAAATCAGAAAAAGAAGTAAAAAATATTTTTTCATTAGTTTTATTTCAATAATTCCGCAATTTTATTTTTTAAAGTAATTTCATCACCCTTCATATAACCAAGGTGAGTATAAACAATATTTCCGTGTTTATCAATTAAAACTGAATAAGGCACCGCCTGAGCATAATATTTTTTAGCGGCATCAGAATTTGTATCAAGCAAAAAGACAAAAGGATAATTCTTAGACTTTACGAATGGTTTAACCTTTGAGACACTTTTTTCATTATCAGTAGCAAGGGCAATAATATTAAAACCTTTAGGGCTTAACTCTTTATAAATTTTGTTTAACTCACCCATTTCTTCAACGCAGGGTTTGCACCACGTTGCCCAGAAGCTTAACAGAACGGGTCCTTTGCCGATGTAGTTCTTTAATTCTACATACTTCCCATCAGTATTTTCCAATTTTACATTTATATATTTTTTACCGGTAACCTGTGCTGTCGAAACACTAAGCATCATACAGCAAAACAAAACTGCAATAAAATATTTCATTATTATTTCTCCAACATCATTTTACGTGAAAAAGTTTTTCCATCAACACTAAGGCGGTATAAGTAAACACCGCTTGACAAACCTTCGGCATTGTAATTTATATTGTAACTGCCGGAAGTAAGGTGTTTGTTTACAACTGTGCAAACCTTCTGCCCTGCTAAATTATATACACTAAGGTTTACAAAAGAAGGTTTATCCAAATTAAATACTATATGAGTACTGGGGTTAAAAGGATTTGGATAATTTTGCTCCAGATTAAAGTTGGAAACAACATTTTTATCATTTACACCTGTAGGTATGGATGTAACCTGAAAATTAAAAGACATGGTATCGGCTAAGTTTCTCAAATTACCAACCAGTACTCTAATTTTAGCTGTACCCATCGTTATGGCTGGCGAAACATGAACGGAGAATTCTCGAGTTTCATTTGGTGTTAACGGTGTACTTAAAAAATCAGTAGTTGTAGCAATACTGTCTAAAGATGGAGGAAAGCAATTATCAAAGCAAAATGATGAGTTCCAGTTTGCCGGCAGGTCATTAACTTTACGTACAAAAAATATCGAAATATTTTGGCTTGCAACATTTGTAATATGACCTGTAAAAACGACTTCTGCATTCAAAGTATCTTGTCTGGAATAAGAGTCAAAAGCCATATTAAAACTTTGAGCATTTAAACTCACTTCAAAACAAAATAAACAGAATAGTAATATTTTTTTCATTTTTTATTTAATTTATTATTGGAAAAACCAGCCGAATATTTAAGATATCCGGTATTATTTAATAAAGTAATATCCAACTCTCCACAAGATAGCACTACTTTATAATAGTCATTTTCTTTCATGGTTGTTACCTGACTGTAAAAAAGAACAATAAACATTAATTTTTAATACCTACTTAGAAAAGGAGGCCTGATACACAACTTTTGTATTTTTATCCTGAATAAAGGCAACACATTTAAGCATATTCCTGTTCCAGCTGCTGTTTAATGAAAATTGAAGCGTATAGACTTTACTCTTCCCTTTAATTTCCGGAATATTCTGCCCGCTGCTTGAAGGCATCATTGCCCGGCAGACATTATAAAATTTCAATTCACCGTTCTGTCCCGGGGGAGTTGTAAACTCTACTTCTTTTTCCAGAAGAACTGTTTTAAGCACCAGATTATCAAAGGAAATACCTGACTGATCGGTATTGGTTACATTTACAAAAACGAAATAATCATTTCCGGCTAAGCTGTCTTTAATACTTATATCAAACTGAGAAATTTTTACCAGTTCCTGTTGAATTGCTTCTTTAATTTTAATGGAGTCTCTAGGGGTAGGATTTGTTTTTCCATCCACTATAACAGTAGGAGTAGAAAGTATGTTGTAATAAGACAGCATAGCATCACAATTGGCTTGATTAGCCATATAAAAAGGATCATTACGAGATGGGTAATATGCAGAATACTTTATAATAGTCAGATTCCCTGCATATTCACCGGCAAAGCTTTCCAATATTTTATTTGTTTCCGGACACGTAGCACAACTTACATTTGAAAATTCTTCTATCAGAACTACCCTGTTCTGCTGCCTCTCCAGACTGCAAGAAAGAGAATCAGTTTTATTGGCAGTAATTGAAACTTGGTGTGAATATGTTGAATAGCCATTTTTTTTCAGCTCGATAATGTGCAAACCTTCTGAGATTGTAATAGTATCGGGTGTATATTTATTTGTAAAGGAATTATCAACAAATATCAAAGCTGAATCAACATTTGTAGTTTTGATAAACAGTTTCCCATTACCCTTAATTTCACTATTAAGAGA
>JAUZPC010000371.1 GCA_030706105.1 Bacteroidota bacterium
ATGTTAAATATTTTTCTTTGAATTACTGGGTTTGTTTCCAGAATCAAATTATTTACAAAAATATTAGCGGAGGAATCTGCGCGTTCCTGAAGCAGAAAATTTTTAACTTTCTCCCTTAGAGTATTTATGTCACTTTCAGTTAAGATAGGTGTATTATACTTATTTACTAACTGCAAAATATACCAACCATCATTTACTTTTACCGGATTGGCTATTTCTCCTGACTTCAATTGCGAAATAATTTGAACCAGTTTTGGATTATCTCTTTCAAGCTTGAACAAAGTAGTTTGTAACTCTCGGTTTTCAACTTTTACCGTTGTATCATTAAATTGTTCGTTAAAGAGGGAATCGAAAGTACTTTGGGCTTTAATGGAAATATATGAATTCCTGGCAACAGCTTCATTTTTTGTAAAAATCCACTTTATGTTTATGTTCGATTGTTCTTTTAATACCGCACTATTAATATCTGATTCCGATATATTTATTTTATCCCAGATATTTTTTCTGTAATACAATTCTGAGGACAAATCACCTTCAACATCATCTAAAATAAGTTTAACTTCTTTGTCATTATTAAATTGCTTTTCATATCCTTCAATTGCCAAAAGTTTTTCGTAAATCATATAATCCAAATACTTCTGCTTGGAGTTTGGTTTCCTTTTAACAAAAGCCGGACCAAAAACATAATTTAGGAAAAATTCTTTTGCCGTAATGTTAATATTTCCAACCTTGGCAACAACCTTATTCTCTATATTGTGATTATTCCACAGCATTTTATAGTTTAGTTCAAAATCATTTTGAGCCCTGCTGCTATTAAAAAGCAGCAAGGCAAATAAAATAAAATAAAGTGTAAAATAACTATTCTTCAAAATTATATCCTTAGAATTTTATACCGACTGTAAAGACATGAACGCTCTCTAACCTGCCAAAGTCTCTATAAGCATAGTCAAAAACTACTGAAGTAGAACCGAAAATATCAGATGTTGTTACTCCTAATCCTAATGAAAGGCCGCCCTCTGACTCCTTCAAAAATAGCGATTGATAACCGCCTCTTAGAAAGAGTACATTTTTATAGGAAAGTTCAGAGCCGACATTAACTGATTCGTAATTATTATTAGGATGTAAAGCATCAACGGCTACAAGCCATTTAAAGTCGTCCGTTTTAATAACGTTAGTAGAAATACCTAATTGTATATATAAAGGTAAATCCCATGAGTCAGTTTCAATAGAGTATGGAATCTTCTCATTTGAACCCAATTTAGTAGCGTCAACTCTATAAAAGGCCCTTGTATCGCGTCCTGTCATTTGCATGGAAGAGCCAAAGTTAGATATTGTTGCGCCAATAACCAATCCATTCAGTAAATCAGTTCTAAAAGTAGTACCGGCATCAAAACCGAATCCATATGCGGATTCGTGCCATATTTTTTGTTGAATGAACTTGGCTGTAATACCGATTGAAAATCTGTCGGTAATGGTTCTTGCATATGTTAGCCCAATTGCCATATCACCGGCTGAAAAATATTCACCTGTTCCATCAGGTTTTTCAACTGTAGTAACTTGCATATCCGGCATGGATAGGGAAGTATAGCTTAAACCCAAAGAACCGAAAGTACCTAAATTAATAACCAATGCAGCAAAATCAAAATTCGTCTGGGCAATCCAATTAGTATGCGAAACTAAAAATTGACTCTGCTCCAGGTTGGTTATTGCTGAAGGATTCCAATATAATGCAGAAGCATCATTTATGGTGCTTACTGCTGCGCCTCCCATACCTATTGCTCTGCCGCCAGACGGAATTTCTAAAAATGTTGCGGCTGTTGTACCTGTTTTTGAAACATTTTGTTGTGCAAATGTAAAAGAAGCAGCCACAATAAACATTATAACAATATATATTTTTTTCATTGTATTTACTCCTACTTAATAATTGCAAAACGGTTTATTTTTGTTCCAATACCCGGGGCATCAACGTGATAAATATAAACACCGTATGCAATGTCCATTCCATCCCTTGAAACTAAATTCCATGACTCCTGACCATCACTTATTGAAGAATCATGATTGAATTGTTGAACCAGTTTACCGCTGATAGTATATATTCTTATTGTGCATTTAGCAGGTAAATGAGTAAAATAGATTTTTCGTTCCCCGCGGCCCACGGCATCACTTTGCTGCTCCCATGATGCTGCACCAACATAGGGATTTGGAACAACGGATATACGATTTAAATCATTTTTTGCTTGATTTTGATCAAATCCCGGAGCTTTGGACGTAAATGTGAAGGTCTCACCGGCCCTAAAAGGTTTTTTTGTAACAATACGGTAAACCTCTCCCGGGTTTGGAGTAATTTTCTGATCAAATTTACGTGTCGTATCTTTGAATAATGACATAGACCAGCTAAAGTGAGCAGACCCAAAATCAGTTGCAGGTCTGCCGGCAGAATCTCCTACTACTAAATATATGGCATCACCGGCGTTAAAAAGAGAATCTTTATTCTGATCAAAGAATACAAATTGCCAATGATCAATATTCTCAGTAAGATTTTTAATCTTAATATTTGTAGCAAATGGAGGAGGAGGGAAAGTTGAACTCGGGAATAATGTATCACCTTTACCAGGTTCTGTAAATGTTATTTCAAAGTCAGCAGGATAATCAACTCTCCTTGGAGAGAGAGCGGCCGAATTTGTTTTGTCAAAACCGGTAGTAACAACAAAAGTACTATCCACTATTGCCCAGGCAGTTTTCTTTACATTCCGGTCAACAGAAACAATGGTATCATTGGTCATTTTTACCGTAAAACCGTGGATAACATTGGTCTGTTCTTCTAAACCTTTCATGGATGTCTTTTTTATCAGAGTATCGTTTGAAGTAAGGTCAACCAGAGTATATGTAGGATGTGTGTTGTTATGATATAAAGATGTATCCGCGAATTCTATTTTGTAAGAATGGGACTTCCTTAAAGAATCCGGATCAATCATACTAACTTCAATAGTTCCGGTACCGGATCCAATGTGCATTTTATTAAGTAAATCAGGCGCTATATAACCTGCACTTGGTGCATGCGGAGTAACAACAACAGTGTTGATATCAGTTTTATACTTTCCGTTAACTAATTTAATTATGCTGGTAGTTTCAGAAGGAGGAATACCCTGGAAAACACCTGCCACACTTGTGTCAGTAAATCCTTTATCATAAGAGACTACTGCATAATAATAAGTCTGACCGTTCTGAACCGTAGTGTCTGTAAATGAGTGTTTTAAACCGCTATCATCGCCTAAATAGAACTTTGCACCGGCAACATCAATAGGGTGCAAACCGGTTACACCATCAACAAGATCAAACTGAGCAATTGGTTTCCTAAATATCGGCTGTCCGTTTGCATCTGTAATAATTTTATCTTCTAAAAAGTTTGGCTCTGTACTTCTGTAAACACGATAACCCTCAAAATTAATTCTTTGATAAAATGCATCAAAAGAATTTTCTGCTTTATTATCCCAATAAAGAGTTATTCTTTGATCACCTTCTACCGCTTTAACAG
>JAUZPC010000372.1 GCA_030706105.1 Bacteroidota bacterium
AATGGAGAATGGAAAATATTGCTCTTCATTATGTTTCTTAACCCGATTGCGGGCCTGCCGTTATGTGTGACTATAGATAGAGGGGACAAAAAAGAAGAAACTATATTTTCTTTCCTGCATTTGTTATTACTTATGTAATTGTAAACTACCTTTGTTGTTGACTGTTGACTGCTGACTGATGACTGATTTATAAATAAAGGCCGCTGAGTTAACAGCAGCCTTCTCTATTATATAGTTTATCTCCCCCATATGCGAAAATTTTTACATTAGTACTATAATAAGCCCTGCGATAAATAAACAAAAACAATATCAATCATTAAAACAACCGGTGTAAAACTAAAAAAAAATCCTGCTCAAGAAACCAATAGAACTATTAGTTCTTGCTTTATGACCTAAAAAGTTTACCCTATTGCTTATAAATGCAGTCTAGAGAAAAATAAATACTGTAAAATCCTTTTTTTAAGAATAAATTTATACCATTTTTTTTAATAGTTCTGTTAGTTGATATTAAACTATTTTTTATTATTTTCTCAAATGAAATAAATAACAATCTCTTATTCTAAGTAAAATAAACCGGGCAACTTTATTGATAAACAGGATCGCATAAATAACGATGACTTTGTGTGTAAATTTACCAAATAGTATCAGCGAGTATATAAAAATATTCTTCAGCATGGATAATCCGGTTTTCTATGCTTTCTTTTTTATTATTCTTATTCTTGTGTTTGTTAGAATTGTTTATCAGAAGCAGTTTAAACCTGCTGAGAATAAATGGCTTAGGGAAAAGCAAAAATTAAAAAAACAAAATGACAGGATTATGGCCCTGTTTGCTGAACTGGATCCCAACCCCTTAATCCGTGTTGATTTGAATGGTACTGTAATTAAGTATAATGATGCCGCTGCAAGTATATTTGATTTAACCCAGCCCGGGTTCCAACAGTTGCTGCAAAGTATTTTCCCCGATAATTTTAGGAGCTTGATTACAGAGAATAAAGACATAATTATTGAACATTCCATAAATGGGCGCTATTATTTTATAGATTTTAAAGGTATTAAAGAATTAAATATCGGTCAGATTTATTTTTCAGACCTTACTGAAATTAAAAATAAAGAGAAGGTTATCCTTGAGTCTGAGCAGAGATTTAAGCAATTATCTATTTTTCTGCAGGACCAGTTGGAAACTGAAAAACAGAGAATTGGCATGGAGCTTCATGACAGCATCGGGCAGAACCTCCTTTTTGTTAATCTGAAATTAACCGAGGCTATTGAAACAAAAAATTTTAACGGCAAGCTTAATGAAGTTAAAGATGCCCTTGATAGTACTATCACAGACGTAAGGAATACTATGATGGACTTAAAACCAAGGCTTTTGGATGATATGGGACTCTACTCCGCTGTGTATGATCTTGCCCAGCGTGTAACACGAAATACCGGCATAAGAAGCTCGGTGGATGTTTCAGGGACTGAGGTAAGGTTCAACCAGAAAGCTGAATTATATCTTTTTAGAATTATTCAGGAAGCGTGCAACAATATAATTAAACATTCCCACGCGGACGAATTCAATATTCAACTGCTCTTTGGTACCGATAGCCTTAAAGTATTTATTAGCGATGACGGTGTGGGCTTTGACATGGAAAAGCTAAAGGATCCCAACAGTAAAGGGAACGGACTTTTTAATATTTCTGAACGTACTAAAGATATAAATGGAATTATAGAGTTTGATTCCAATAAAGGTGAGGGAACCATGATTAGCATTGAAGTCCCTCTTAAGGAGACAGTATTATGATAAATGGTGCAAGAGTAATTATCTGCGATGACCATACCCTTTTCAGAAAGGGAATTGTAAGCTTATTAAATGAAGAACCCAATATTTACATCGTTGATGAAGCCGGTTCCGGTAAGGAGCTTATTGCAAAGTATAAAGACAAACTGCCCGATATAATTATATCGGATATTTCCATGCCGGTAATGTCCGGAATTGAAGCCCTAAATGAGCTGAAAAAACTAAACCCTGATATTAAAGTCATATTCCTTTCTATGTATGAAGACGAGCAGTATGTTTATCAGTGCTATAAAGCAGGTGCTTGGGGTTTAATAAGCAAAAACATAAATAAAAACGAATTGCTCTTTGCAATAAATTGTGTGATGGAAAACGGGAAATATTTCGGGCCAAAATATGACGAAAATAAACTGAATGCTCTTTTGGAAAAGTTTAATGCCGGTATGTTTAATGATAAAAGTAACAGTTATAAATATGAAGGCACATTATCCGACAGGGAAAAAGAAGTCCTTGGTTATATTGCTAAAGGAAAAAAAAGCACTGAGATTGCTGTACTGCTGGATATAAGCATTGCTTCAATCAATTTTCACAGACATAATATTATGACCAAAATGGGACTTAATAATTTACCTTCGTTAATTAAATTTGCCATAGATTTTTGTAATAAAAATAACTTACCTTTATAGTTGAAATTTTTTAGTTTTATTAGATGTAATTAAAGGTTAGAGTTTATGGATATAGCAGGTAAAATTTTTAGTAAAGAAGAAGCAGACAATATATATGGTCTCCCCCTCGTTTCTATTCCCGTTTCCGTTACCGAATTTCAGTCATACATTGCAAAAACTACTGATGCCTTAATGTTCAGGTTTGAAGATAATAAAATATATATAGCAGATAAAAAAAGAAATGTCTTAAATGACGCTGCTACATTCCCTGCCTCGTCTGTTTTTCACTGGTTCAGTTTATCTGTAATAAATGAACTGATGGAAAAAGGCGCGGGTGATACTGTAAGTATTGAATTAAGAGATAAGGAAATAGTCTCATTAACAATTAACTCATTTACTTTAGAAGCAGGGGCGAACTGTCCGCCTTGGTGTGAATAGTATATGTTAATTCTTTGGTTTGTCTTTATCCTTAATAGTGTAATTGGTTTATTAATTCCATTTAGACAGTATAGGAATGGATTTTTCCTGTATTTTTTAGTTACTGGAATTGCGGACCCAATAAATATGTACCTTAGAAGTATCTTTCATTATGACCTGAATATCGGAGCACTTATTTATTATATTCTGGCTCTTATTATAACTACTTATTATGTAAAAAAGAAGGAGTCCTCAAAGTACTATATCCTTTTTTATAGTGTACTATTTTTGCTCGTCCTTTTATATTCTTTTAACATCCTTTTTCAGTCAAAGACTCCTCTAGGCAGACAGATAGTTCTTGGTAGTTCATTTATAATTCTACTTCTGGTGTTATATAATTTATTTACGATAATGTTCAGAAATATTTTCGAGACAGGGAAAGTGAATTTGTATTTTGTATTGTTATGCCTATGCAATATCTTACCTGCTTTAAGGATAGGTCTATTAGCACTGCGACTGGAATCTTTTGCTGTATTTCATAATATAGCATATTTTGTTGAAGCTATAATTTCAATATTCTTCCTATTCTATAACATAAAAACCAGCCCCAAATTTTCTTTAGCAGGCAGTAAAGCAATTTCTGAGGAAGCAGAAGAATAACCCCCTGAACAGT
>JAUZPC010000373.1 GCA_030706105.1 Bacteroidota bacterium
GACCTTCCATGCAGAAGAATCTTATTATGCGCCATAAAGTTTATCAGGCTGCAAGGAAATACTTTGATAATAACGATTTTATTGAAGTCGAAACTCCCGTTTTGATGAAAAGCACCCCTGAAGGCGCCCGTGATTATCTTGTACCAAGCAGACTTCACAAATCAAAATTTTATGCTTTGCCTCAGTCACCTCAGCAATACAAACAGTTGCTTATGGTTTCAGGCATGGATAGGTATTTCCAGATAGTTAAATGCTTCCGAGATGAAGACCTTAGAGCAGACAGACAGCCTGAATTTACTCAAATTGATGTGGAAATGTCTTTTGTTGATCAGGAAAACATTTTTCAAATGGTTGAAGGACTAATGCAAATTCTTTACAAAGAAATTTGGCATAAAGAACTGTCTCTGCCGATCCCGCGCTTAACATTTGACGAAGCCATGGAAAAATATGGCAGCGATAAACCCGACTTAAGATTTGACCTGCAAATGACAACCCTGAATTCAGTTTTTGCGCTCTCTTCTTTTAAAGTATTTAGCGAATCCATTGCCAATAAAGGCATTGTTACAGGCTTGCTTGCACCGGGATGCGGTAATTTCACCCGTAATCAGCTAGATGTTTTAACAGATTTTGTCAAGAAGCTTGGGGCTTCAGGACTTATTTGGATGAGAGTAAAAGAAGACGGACTGGAAGCACCTGTTGCAAAATTCTTTGAAGAAGAAGAAAAAACCGAACTTGTCAGGGTAATGAATGCAAAACCTGGCGATCTTTTATTGATACTCAGCGGTAAAAAGATAAAAACTTTAAATTTAATGGGCGCTTTAAGGCTTGAAATGGCCAGACGCCTTGAATTAATTAAAAAAGATGCTGAGCCCAAATTACTATGGGTTACCGACTTCCCATTATTTGAGTGGGATGAAGACACTAGAAGATTCTATGCAATGCACCACCCTTTTACATCGCCGAGAATTGAGGATGTACCTAAAATGGAATCCGATTTAGGCAGCGTTAAGGCGCGCGCTTATGATTTAGTGTTAAACGGCAGTGAGATTGCAGGAGGCAGTATAAGAATTCACAATTCTGATTTACAGTCTAAAATGTTCAATGCCTTAGGAATATCAAAAGAAGAAGCCGAATTAAAATTTGGTTTCCTGATGAATGCATTTAAGTTTGGCGCTCCGCCTCACGGTGGAATTGCTTTCGGCCTGGACAGAATGGTTATGATTTTTGCCGGCGAAAGTTCAATTAGGGAAGTTATTGCCTTCCCTAAAACCGCAAGCGCCGTTTCTCTTATGGATGAAGCTCCTTCAGTTGTCTCGGATGATCAGCTAAAAGAACTACACATAAAAGTAAGATAAATTTTAGCAGACAAAGCTGAATTTAATTAAGCACTAAAAAACCACCTGGGGATAACCTAAGGTGGTTTTTTTAATGTGGAAATGTTTGGCAAAACGCTTCTATTTAGCCGATCCTTAAAAACTCAATAATTTGCTAATTACTACAGTTTGGGGTTAGGTATCAAACATACCTTGGAAAATATGTAATAAATATTCTGAGGAAACGGGGGAAAATTTTTTGTGAGACTGGCTCAAAGATATAAGAGATTCCCGCTTCATTTTCGGAATTATGGAACCCTGAAAGGGTGACATGATCGTAGATTTATACATTGAATAGCCGAGAAACCCTGAAAGGGTGACATTATGATTTTTTTGTAATGTTAAATTCAATAGTATCACCCTTTCAGGGTTTTGCGCCCCCTTTGTTGTCTCATTTTTCTACTATAATTCCACCCTTTCAGGGTTTCATCCGGGCATCCTTTCCCTATAATCGTTTCGAGGTTATCTTATTAGTTATATAATAACATACATATTTCTGGCGGAGTTGATACTTTGGGCATAAAAAAAGCTGTCCGAAACCGGACAGCTTTTTTTTTCAAACTCTTAGCTGTTACAATTTAAAGTTAACGCCAATATTGATTATTCCAAGGCCGTATCCAACTTCAGCAAAAGCACCGAATTTTGGAGAGAAAGCATATCTTGCGCCTGCATGGAAGCCATAGAATAAATCACTACCGCTTGCAGTTGCAGAATAACCGGAATAACCATGATTTGCTTCCCAGGAAGAGCTAACAATGTTATAACCTAATGTTACTCCGCCATAAACATCAAAATTGTTAGATGGTTCTAAGAAATGGTATTCACCTCTTGCGCCAATTATAATATAAGTATATTTATATTTGCCGTAGAACCATTCCTCTGATGATGAGGAATATCCAAGAATTCCACCAACAGAAATTTTATCTTCAATTCCGAACTGAAGGCCAACACTGATTGGAGGGAGAGATTGGGTTCCGTAACCGCCTACTACATCTCCAAAACCGATACCGATATTAAGATTGTTAACGCCCTTCTGATATCCCTGCCCGAAAGAAATTCCGGCAAAAATTGCAACAACGAACAAAATGGAAAATAATTTTTTCATAACATTATCCTTTATTTGATTGTGTAATAAATGAACTTAAATTGAATGATATTCAATATTTAAATAAGTATACTTTTCAAATATTGCCAAATATTTTCAAATAATCAAATTTTTTTACATTTTTTTTCATTCTAAACAGGGGCTTGTGAGTTCAAAGAAGACTTTGTCACTATCAGGATACCGATTATTCTAAATGTTAGATATTTGTTGAAAGTTTATACAATTAAAGTATTATTATTTTATTTTTCTGCGTAAGCAAGCATACCGCCATCCACATTGATAGCATTAAAACCATTTTCTTTTAATATTGCAACTGCAGCTCTTGACCTTACACCTGACCTACAGATAACAGCAATTTTGTTTCCCTTAAAAGGGTCTAATTCATCTACTCTAAAGCTTAGCTGCTGTACCGGGATATTCATTGCATTAGGGATTTTATCAAGATTCCCAACAAATTCTTCAGGCATTCTTACATCTAAAATTTTTAACTCTTTATCCGCTATTATTTCTTCTTTAAATTCTTTTATAGTCATTTTAATATTTTAATAAATTATGAAATAAGTTAGTTGTTAGTACACATCCCATTATTGTTCATACAACAGGAACCGTTTGAGCAAGTGGTGTCATTAAACGTCATCGAGGGCTCTCCTTTAACCGAGGGTGCAAATGCCGAAAATAATTTTGTATAATTTTCTGATTTACACTCAGGACACTCCACTTTTTCTAAATTGGAGGACGATCTATGGAGTACTTCAAATATTTTTTTACAATCATTACATTTATATTCATACAATGGCATAATTATTTGTTTCCTTTATCTTTAAATAGTTACTTTTGGTATCAGAATAATTTTAGTCTTCATTGAATTTGAGATAAGACAATTATGTTCAGCTTTCTCAATCAGTCTAATCCCTTTTTCTATATCACTCTCACTTTTGACTTTGATAACTGGTTTAAGAGTAATTTCAGACATCATAAACCTGCCGTCAATTTTTTCAAGTTTCCCTTCTGCATCAGAAGAATATGCTAAAAAATTGAAGCTGCTGTTTTTTGCA
>JAUZPC010000374.1 GCA_030706105.1 Bacteroidota bacterium
AACAATAATATCCACAACATCATACATTATAAAAAACTTAACAATGAAGAGTACAAATCAGAAGACTGCCCAATAACTGCTTGTATAAGGGAAAACAAAGCGGTCCTTATTGATGATGAGGTCTTTTGGAAAAAAGATGGCTCACCAATACCTGTTGAGTATTCATCAAGTCCAATTGTTAAAAATAATTATGTAACAGGAGCAGTAGTAACATTTAAGGATATTACAGAAAGAAAAAACGCTATTGAGAAACTTGAAAATTCAATTGAGGAAAAAACTGTTCTGCTTAAAGAAGTTCATCACCGTGTGAAGAATAATTTACAAATAATCTCTTCATTATTAAATTTGCAGGCATTTCAGATAAAGGACGAAAATATTCAGGCTATTTTTAAAGAAAGCCAGAATCGTGTTCTTTCTATGGCTCTAATACATGAGAAACTCTATCAAACAAACAATATGAGCCATATTTCATTTTCTGGTTACCTTCAGGAATTAGTCCAGAACTTATTCCGTTCATACGCAGCATATGATAGAAATATAGATTTTGAGTTAAATTTAATTGAAGTTGATATAAGTATTGATACCTCTATAACGTTAGGATTAATTGTTAATGAAATAATTGCTAATTCATTAAAACATGCGTTTAAAGGAAAATCTAATGGGACTATTTTTGTCGATTTGACAAAAGAAAATGACATTTTATCTCTTAAGATAAAAGATGATGGCGTAGGAATTCCTGACAATTTTAATTATAAAAAGACATCCACCCTTGGATTTAATATAATTCTAAATCTTATTGAACAGATAAACGGCAAACTTTCAATTAATGTAAGTAATGGAACTGAATTAAAAATTGATTTCCCATATTCTAATTCTGAAGTTTAATTTATCTTAAATGTTCTAATCAAATAAAGTCTTATTCAATTTTCCTGAGGACATATTCTTAAAATGCTTATATGCCAATTCAGTAGCTTCCCTGCCACGAGGAGTTCGTTGAATAAATCCTTGTTGAATCAGGAATGGCTCATATACTTCTTCAATTGTTCCAGGATCTTCATTAACGGCAACTGCTAAAGTGCTTAGTCCTACCGGACCACCTTTATACTTTTCAATAATTGCAAGTATTATTTCTTTATCCATTTCATCTAAACCGAACTCATCAACTTCCAGAGCTGACAAAGCCTTTTGAGAAATTATTACATTTATTTTCTCTAAATTTTCAAAATCAGCAAAATCCCTTGTCCGTCTTAATAACCTATTAGTAATTCTTGGTGTACCCCTTGATCTTCTCGCTATTTCATAAGAAGCATCTTCATCAATCTCAATGTTTAATATTGATGCTGATCTTTTTACTATTTTGGAAAGGATATCCGGTGTATAATAATCCAACCGGAATTTAATACCAAAACGATCTCTTAAAGGAGAAGTCAACATTCCCGCCCTTGTAGTTGCTCCAATTAAAGTAAATTTAGGTAAACTAATTTGCACAGTTCTGGCGCTGGGGCCGCTATCAATCATTATATCCAGTTTATAATCTTCCATTGCGGAATATAAGTATTCTTCCACAACCGGACTCAAACGATGAATCTCATCAATGAAAAGGACAGCTCTTTCTTCCAGATTAGTTAGTAAGCCTGCTAAATCTCCCGGTTTTTCTAATACCGGGCCTGATGTTACTTTAAGCTTAGAGCCCATTTCATTTGCTATGATATTAGCTAAAGTAGTTTTACCTAATCCGGGAGGCCCTGTTAAAAGGACATGATCTAAAGCCTCTCCTCTTTTAATAGCCGCCGTAATAAATACTTTTAGATTATCTACAATTTTTCTTTGCCCCATAAATTCATTAAAATGCAATGGACGCAAAGTTTGCTCAATTTTCTTTTCAGTACTTTCAGTTGAAGAATCAGTCACCGGAGATTTACGCATTTTTTATCAACTTTCTAAAATGTTTTCTCTTAAATGCATCAATAAACCAGACCATCAGAGACATTAAAACGAGCATTGAAATAGCAGCCAGAATAGAATATCCAACATTGAATGCTTTATCAAAATAATTTACAAGACCGGGATTCCAAGCACTTCCATAAAGAATAATCACATGCACAAAATATATAAGTAGTGTATTCTGCCCAAGTAGAATTACAATTTTTGGTAACTTCTCAATTTTTGTTGCTAAAAAAGAAATCCCTGTTGTTAAATATAATACTAATCCTATTCTTACAAAAATTAAATTTGGGCTAAAACTCCAGAAATAACTCTGGCCAAAGAGAAACAGCTCAACCAAATCTCCTGCACCGCCTATAATAATAAGGAGGGTACCAATTTTAAATAAATTCTTAAAAAATTTCTTTTCTTTATAAATAAGAGGATTATTTGCCAAATAATTGCCCAATATACCACCGGTTATTACAAAACCGCACCAAGGGAATATAGGGAAATTTGAGCCCATCCCATTATATAAATAATCAGCTATTGGAAGCGGAATAAAATTAGCCCATTTTATATTAGTAGAAAATATATTTCCCAGAAAGAAAAATATTGCACTACCTGCAAATACTTTATAAATATTTAATTTATATTTTTCAGAAATGTACTCTAAAAAAACAAGCGCCAAAATGCTAAAACCTATTAACTGAAGAACATCAATAGCAAAAAATGTTTTCCATTGTTCGGGTTTTATTGTATGGAAATATACAATTGCTCTATCCGGATATCTTAATAAATATCCAAAGAACAGTAAAATAAAAAATCGTTTTACTCCTTTTTTAGCTCTTGGATTTTCATTAAAAGGTTTGTTTTTGGCTTTAAATAAATAAGAAAAAATAGTACCGGCGGAAAACATAAAGATAGGAGCAGTTATACCCCTCATAAAATTCCAGACATAATAAAGCACATATACATCATCTCGATAATCTTTTCGCAAAAAAACATCAATTGTATGACCCTGCACCATCATTAAAACAGCAAATGCTCTAAGTACATCTATAAAAAGTATTCTTTCCTTATTCGGAACGGGAGAAATCTTCATATAAGAGGAATATTCACATAATTATTTTTATTTTACAATTTAAAATACGAATAGTATTTAAATAATAAAAAAGCCCCTCTACTAGGGGCTTTAATTTACCAAATAACAGCTACTTATTTATTATCATCTACTACTTCATAAGAAGCATCTTGTACATCTTTATCATCTTTTTTCTTTTCACCTGTGCCGCCGTCTTCAGGACCAGGGCCTTGAGGATTAGGAGCACCCTGAGCATTAGCCTGCTGATATAATGTTGAAGCAACCTCATTCCATACCTTATTCAAATTTTCCTGTGCAGTTTTAATTTGTTCAGTATTATTAGAAGCTATTGCATCTTCAACTTTTTTGATTTCGCTTTCTAAACGATTCTTGATATCAGTGGGAACCTTGTCCTTCATTTCATCCAATTGTTTTTTAATTTGGAAGACAAAGGTCTCGGCACTATTTTTAACATCAATGGCTTCTTTTTTCTTTTTATCTTCGGCTGCATGTT
>JAUZPC010000375.1 GCA_030706105.1 Bacteroidota bacterium
ACATCTTAAAAATCAGCAAATCCAAATCAGAAGTAATATCAAAACTAAATGATGACAGGACGAACATACTTTATGCTGCAGCATATATACGGATAATTTTGTCGCTTTGGAGCAAATCGGGTTTCCCGCTTAATAACAGACCGGATATCGTTGGCACATTATACTCGGCTGGTATATTTGATGCCACAGGAGAAGAGAGGCCTCCAAACAACAATCCCAAACCAAATAATTTTGGTATGGTGGCTAAGTTGTTTTATAAATATGGTAAGTTGTAACTTGTTAAAATCCATTTAAAAATTAAAAAAGCGATGCATAATGAATGCATCGCTTTTCTTTTTGTGTTTATGTCAATTATTTATAGGCAGGAATGAGTATTCCTTGCCATATTTCAGCATTTGTTTCTCAAAGCTAACCGGGTATTCTATTTTTACATCAATAAGTTTCCCGTTTTTATATACAGCTTTAAGCTCAGGATTTATAAATCCTTTGTAAGGAGCAATATTCAGTTTAGAGTATCTTGCTAAAACCTCTTTATGTATTTGAGGATCTACTTTAACGCCATAATCTTCAACTAAGGCCTTTGCAGCTTCGTAATCACCTTCAGATGTTATCCTTTGAATTTCTTTAAGTAACTGTCCGAATAACACTCTTAATTTTTCATAATTGTTAATAACAAAATAAGTTTTATTATTTTTTACTCTTTTTTCAATTATATTTTCTGATTTGCCTTTTTCAAAAACCCAGTCAGCTATCAACTGCCTGTTACGCATATGAGATTCTTCTATGTTATCTCCCGGTTTAATTCTTTGCAATTGAAGCATCAAACCATTTCTTATATATTTATTATATGCTGCTTTGCCGGCATCTGTAGTTGGCATAACACCAATATCAACAAGTTTTTTGTCAAAGATATAATACAAAGCTGTTAAGTCTGCTCTGGCTTCTTCTATTGTGGAAGCATAGTTCTTTAAAGTAAGCTTAGGTGTGGCAACGCCGTCTTTTATCTGTCCCGAAGCATGACCTATGACTTCATGCAGATCAGTATGCAGATTATCACTCAAAGAGCCATATTTCTTGGCAAGTTCAATCTCTTCTTTTGAATAGCAGAATTCTTTTAATACATTATCACTGGAGGCCATATCATATGAATAAGTGATGTTACCTAAAGTAACTGACTTTGACCCATGTATTTTTCTTATCCAAGTGGAATTCGGCAGGTTAACTCCTATGGGAGTTGAAGGTGAAGAGTCACCTGATTCAACTACTACATTTATAACTTTTGCAGAAATCCCAACTACATTCTTCTTCTTATACTCTTGGGCAATAGGTGAGTGGTCTTCAAACCATTGTGCCTGGCTGCTGATTGCTTCTATTCTCTTAGTAGCATCAAAATCCTTTATGGAAACCATTGACTCAAAACATGCCTTATGGCCTAAAGGATCTTCATACACTTCAATAAAGCCGTTTACATTATCTACAACTGAAGTTGTGTCTTTTACCCAAAGGATGTTGTATTCGTCCCAGGTCTTAAGATCGCCCGTTTTATAATACTCTATTAGCTTTTCAAGTGACTGCTTCTGGATATCTGAACTTGCAACAGCAACAGCTTTTTCCAGCCAAACAACAATTTTTTCAATTGCAGGTGAATACATCCCGCCAACTTTCCATACTTTCTCTAATATCTTTCCGTTCTGTTTTACTACTTTTGAATTAAGTCCGTACCAAATTGGGGTAGGATCGTCCTTCTTTTCCATTGCAGAATAGAAATCTTCAACTTCTTTTTGTGTAACACCTTCATAAAAATTACCGGCTGAATTTTTCACCATATCAATGTTCGGGTCTAAATTGACTTTTACTTCATCAAGTTTAGGATCAAAGATAATAGGTGTAATGCCTGCAATAAACTGATCAAGTGTTTCTCCGTTTTCAAGAGGCAGCTTCTTGTTGTCTGAATTTTTTAACAAAGAAGCAAAAAATCCTTTTGTGATGTCCGGAGTAAACTTTCTGGAGGAGTAGTGGTGGTGTATTCCGTTTGAAAACCATACTCTCTTAGCATAAGTAAGGAAGTTTTTATAATCTTTACTCTTTTTGTCCCCTTTATAAGTGGAAACAATAGTTTCCAGAGTTTTGCGGATTTTTAAATTATTTCTGTTATTCTGATCATAAAATATATCTCTACCGGATAAAGCTGCCTGGTAAAGATAATACACAAGCTCTTTTTCCTTTAAGGAAAGTTTCTCAAATCCGGGGACCTGATAGCGTAAAATAGCCAGATCAGCAAATTGTTCTGTCTGATACTTAAAATTCTTATCTTCTTTCATTTTGTTCTTCTCCGTATTTTCTGCAAAAGTTAAACTAAAGGAGGCAAGAATAATACATATTATAGTTAGCTTCATTATTCACCATTCTTTTTATTGTTAATATAAAAAATAATAATAGAAAAATTCCAATTTAAAACAAAAGTAAATTTTATAAATGGTAAAAATATACATCTGATTCATCAACAGTGTGAATATCCAATCGGTTGTGTTTGTCCCCCTTCGTAAGGGGGATAAAGGGGGGCAGAACTTGTATAAACTATGCTGAGATGTTCCACAGAATGACCTCTCACTCTTCCCTAAAATGGGAGGGAAGAAGCTGCATTGGATACATTGACTATTGGCAATTTAACAAAACTATAATTGCAAAAAATGATATATTATTCTTTAATTTGCCGCCAGATTTATCTGGCGGATAAGAAGAGCAAAAACAATCTCCCGGCTTTAGCCACAGTTTATTTATGTGAGCAACTCTTTATGACCACTAAATTTCTCCATCTGTATTATTGCACGTCAACAAAAATAAATTGATAATTGGATGTTATACTGTGGCTAAAGCCAAATGGGGGCCCTGTTGTTCATAAGCCCACTAGATAAATCTAGTGGCAATTTAGCAAAACCAATAATGAAGCTGCATAGAATACAGTTATGTAAGCCCTATAACTTCCAAACGAAATTAAGTCCTAACTTTTTACCGATTTGGTTAAGGCTTAAAATGGGGATAATATTAGAGCTAATATTATTGTCTGGATGTAAATGACTTCCTGTCACCACTTGGCCGAAAGTATATCCTAATAGCATCGAAAGGGGAAAGTCACTGGGCCAATGCATTCCCTTTGAAACTAAGCTTACGGATAAAGCACCCAAAGCAGGTATGCCTATCAGTTTGATTGCAGAGCTATTGGGATAATTTTCAGTTAAAATAATATATGTAGTAAAAGCAGAAGCAAAATGTCCTGAACAGAAAGAGTCATAATGCGTAATTGATTTAAAATAATTTTTCTGATTCGGAAAAATATCCCATCTGCCGCTTGGCTTTGACATAGCAGTAGGTCTTTCTCTTCCGGCAACGTGCTTTACAAGCTGAACCATTAAGCCCGTTGTAACAAAGCCTTCTAAAATTTGTGAACCGGTGTTTATTGCTTTATAGTCTTTTACTGTAATTCCATATAAACCAAATATGGTGGATAACCCTATC
>JAUZPC010000376.1 GCA_030706105.1 Bacteroidota bacterium
ACCGCAATTTTCTAAGGGAGTTTTATCAGACGATTGATAAAAAGCTGCTGCCAATGGAAGTAGAAAAGTATAAACCAAGTGTTATAAAACTGCCGCAAACCCCCGATATTACAAGTTTGTTCCAGTCCATAACCCCTTATTTCGATACGTCAATAAAACCTGCCGCAGAATTAATGAATCTTAAATTGCAGGAAGGCGTCTATTCACTTCTAAACATTGATAAAAGGTTTTATCCGAACTTATTCGATTTTACCGAGCCTTGGAAAATTGATATCTTTGATTTTCTGGATGATAATTATATGTATGATCTTACAATTGAAGAAATAGCGAAGTTTACCGGAAGGAGTCTTGCTACGTTCAAAAGGGATTTTAAAAAGATTAGTCCACTTTCCCCCCAAAAATGGTTGATAGAAAAAAGACTTAAGGTTGCATATGATAAAATACGTAACGAGAGCAAAAAAGTTTCGGACGTATACATAGAAGTCGGCTTTAAAAATCTGTCACATTTTTCCTCAGCATTCAAAAAGCAGTACGGGTATTCTCCAACAAGATAAAAATGAGCTTGTCAGCAAAAATTAATGAGCCGCAGGGAAAACTATTCTCTTCGGTTTTTTTATATCTTTACGAGGTAAATTTTCTGCTTAAATCATATTTGCCTGCGTCTTTCCATACCTGCCGGGTAAGTGGGTTGGCAAGATGCGATGAGGACAAACAAAATAAATTAATATGGTAAAAAAATGAAACGTAATTATTCTATCAAACTTATTGTAATGCTGCTTATGGCGGTATCATTTGGCTTTAGTGCCGGCCCGCTTAAAAATATTAACAGTGTATCCACTGAAAAAAGTGAACCAAAGAAAAATGAAAAGCCCGTTGTATATATGACAAAGGACATTAGTTCTGCCGGATTGATGGCAATATATAAAGCTTTGGGGAGAAACCTTACCGGTAAGGTTGCCGTTAAAATAAGTACGGGAGAGCCCGGCGGAAATAATTTCCTTTCACCCAAGCTGATTAAAGACCTGGTACAGTCAGTAAACGGGACCATAGTTGAATGTAATACTGCATATAATGGTAAAAGATCAAGTACAGCTCAGCACAAACAGGTTGCAATAGATCATGGCTTTACCGAGATTGCACCTGTAGATATAATGGATGAAGATAGTTCAATATCCATACCTTTTGAAAATGGAAAAAACATAAAAGAAGATTTTGTAGGCTCGCATTTTAAGGATTACAATTCATTTATAATACTTTCCCATTTTAAAGGACATGCAATGGGAGGATTTGGCGGTGCGTTCAAGAATATGTCCATAGGCATTGCATCCGCAAACGGAAAAATGTGGATTCACACTGCAGGAAAGACACACAAATTAGAAGACTTTGCCCTGGCCTTTAAAACTCCGCAGGATGCTTTTCTGGAATCCATGGCAGAAGCAGCCGGTGCAGTTATGAATAGTCTGGGAGAGAATATTATATACATAAGTATAATGAATAAGATGTCTGTCGACTGTGATTGCTCTTCTCACCCAGCCGACCCTACTATGTGTGATGTCGGTATCCTTGCATCTTTCGATCCGGTAGCTTTAGATCAGGCTTGCGTAGATCTCGTTTATAAATCTCCTGACGGTAAAGACCTTGTAAAGCGTATCGAATCAAAGAACGGCATACATACTCTGGAGCACGCTGAAAAATTGGGCCTTGGCAGCCGGACGTACCAAATAAAAAATATAGACAATAATTGATATATTCAGATGTAAATATGGATCTCTTATCGGAAGTATCTAAAGGATTTCCGAAAATGCTATACAAGTAAAAAAAAGGAATTATTATGAAAAATGTTGTGTTAAACAACGGCGTGGAAATGCCTATCTTAGGATTCGGTGTTTATCAGGTTCCTAATGCTGTTGAGTGCGAAAGCAGTGTAAGTGAAGCCATAAATACGGGCTATCGTTTGATCGATACTGCGGCAATATATGGAAATGAAGAGCCGGTCGGAAAAGCGATCATAAAAAGTGGGGTGGCAAGGGAAGAACTATTTATTACCACAAAACTTTGGATTCAGGATGCCGGTTATGAAAGTGCAAAGAAGGCTTTTGAGAAGTCACTGAAAAAATTACAACTCGATTATCTGGATTTGTATCTGATTCATCAGCCTTTTGGCGATGTTTACGGGGCATGGCGTGCCATGGAAGAGTTATACCGGGAGGGCAGAATTAGAGCCATCGGCGTCAGCAATTTTCAACCGGACCGTTTGATGGATTTGATAATTCATAACGAAGTTGTGCCTGCGGTAAATCAAATTGAAACACATCCGTTCTGTCAGCAGATTGAAACGGCAAAATTCTTACAGGAGAACGATGTTCAGATCGAATCATGGGGACCATTTGCCGAAGGTAAAAATGACATTTTCAAGAATGAAATGCTGGTTTCCCTTGCAGGTAAGTACAACAAATCCGTTGCCCAGATTATTTTGAGATGGCTTACGCAAAGAGATGTAGTCGCCATTCCAAAATCGGTTCATAAGGAAAGAATTATAGAAAACTTCAATATCTTTGATTTTGAATTGAAAAATGAGGATATGGAAACTATCATAACACTGGATACTAAAACAAGCTGCTTCTTTGACCATAGAGATCCGGAAAGAGTGAAACTTATAAGCGGCTTCAGATTAAATGACTAAGGTATATATTTTCCTTTACTGAAGTCAAATATTGAGCTTTACAGCAAAACTAATTGAGCCGCAGGGAAAACCATTCTCTGCGGCTTTTTTTATATTTTTGTATAGTTATTTTTAGTAAACCAAGTAACGAGAACAAACTAATGAGTAAGAACATTTTAATATTATCCTCTTCTCCACGAAAAGGCGGAAATTCAGATTTATTGTGCGACCGGTTTATGCAGGGTGCACAGACTGCCGGGCATAACACAGAGAAAATATTTCTAAAAAATAAGAAGATCAACTACTGTACCGGATGCGGAACCTGCCTTAACGGAAAGAAGAGTTGCCCCCAAAAAGACGACATGGCAGAAGTTTTGGAGAAAATGGTTGCCGCCGATGTAATTGTGATGGCAACACCTGTTTACTTTTATACAATGTGCGGACAGATGAAAACATTTATAGACAGAACCTGTTCCCGCTATACTGAAATTAATAGCAAAGAATTTTATTTTATTGTTACTGCTGCCGATAGTAACAAACAGGCAATGGAAAGGACTCTGGAGGAATTCAGGGGATTTACATACTGCCTGAACGGAGCAAAAGAAAAAGGGGTAATTTACGGAACAGGTGCCTGGAATATCGGTGATATTAAAAAAAGCGATGCCATGAATAAAGCATTTGATATGGGTAAAAAATCTTAGAACAAAAGAGCATATGAATAGTAATTTTATTAAATAGGACTAAGCTATGGCTATAAGTAAAACAGCAGATAAGATTTTTAAATGCAGTATTACTGGAATAAATGAATAGATTAATTTATTATAGAAATTAAAAAT
>JAUZPC010000377.1 GCA_030706105.1 Bacteroidota bacterium
TGCAATGGTGTTGTTTGAACAAAGGAAAAATGATTACTCATCTTTGTCTGCAAAACGCTATTATGATTTTTATACAAATGATGTAATTGACCAGGGAAGTTTAGTTAATCAGGAAACAGGTGGCAATGTATCCGAAGCTACAAATGAATCGTTTGTGGGTAGATTCAATTATGATTACAAACAAAAATATTTAGCGGAATTCATTTTTAGAAACGATGGTAGTTATCGATATAATCCAGACCACAGATGGGGATTCTTCCCTGGCGTTTCTCTGGGATGGCGTGCTTCTGAAGAAAACTTTGTAAAGAATAATCTAAACTTTATAAAGAACTTAAAATTAAGAGCTTCTTACGGTGAAACCGGTGAAGATGCCGGAAATCCGTTCCAGTACGTAGAGGGTTATCAAACAGGCTCTTTAAAAGGGTATGAATTTGTTGATGGAACCTATACCAATGCTATATTATCTCCTTCCTTAGTTAATTTAAATCTTACCTGGTATCACGTAAAAACGTATGATGCGGGTTTTGATTTGGATATGTTCAAAGATGGGATGTTGAGCTTGGCGTTTGATGTATATAGAAGAGATAGAGCAGGATTACTTGCAACACGGTACCTTTCTTTACCCAATACTTTTGGTGCTTCATTACCTCAGGAAAATCTGAATTCTGACCGCGTACAAGGGTTTGATTTTAGTATCAATCACCGTGGCAAAATAGGTGAATTCAAATATGCTGTAGGATTAAACATGAATATTTCTCAATCTATGAATTTGTACTTAGAGCAAGGCCCATTCCAATCAAGTTATTCTAATTGGAAAAATACTAATGCATACCGCAATAAAAATGTTGTTTGGGGATATGATATTATAGGTCAATTCCAGAGTTGGGATCAAATTCGCAACTATCCTGTTTATATGGATGGTAGCAGCGGTAATATTGCTCAACTTCCAGGAGATCCAATTTATCGTGATGTTAATGGTGACGGTATGATTACACCGGACGACCAGTTGCCGCTTTTCAGAGGTGGACAGACAACTAATGGTAATTCAGCAGATTATAACTCCGGACAGCCACCTTTACAATACGGTATTAACTTAAGCGGTGAATGGAAAAATTGGGACTTTAATGCGCTAATACAAGGAGCCGCACTTTATACCATTAATTTAGGGACAGAATGGCAAACACCTTTATATTCTGATAGAAGTGCTCCTGAATATCTTTTAGATAGATGGCATCTTTCAGATCCGGCAAATAATGATAGCCCATGGATTCCAGGTTATTTCCCGGCAAGCAGAAGTCCTTTGGATGCACCTAGCTTAAGATTTACAAATGATATATACAGACGAGATGCATCTTACGTAAGGTTAAAGAATATCGAAGTGGGGTATACAATTCCAAAGAAAGTCTTGAGCAAAGCAAATATTGACCGGTTTAGGATTTATGTAAACGCCACTAACCTGTATACATCGACAGACAAAATACTGAAGATGTTCGACCCCGAAAGAGGGGAAGGCGACTGGGGAGGCAACTATGCTTACCCTATCGTGAAGACAATCAATTTTGGATTAAATGTAACTTTTTAGAACGAAGAAGATGAAAAAAATCACGATACTTTCATTTTTTGCACTGGCTATATTTTTTATTGCCTGCAATGATAATTTTTTGGATGTACCTGTTAAAAACAAAATAACTCCGGAAGCTTTATATGGAGATGAGAATGGTATAAAGGCATATTTGGCATCTATTTATCAAAAATTACCAATTGAAGATTTCAGATTCTTGTGTCGTGGAGGTGCCTTCGACACGGCTGATCCAGGTGGTGAATTCCCATTTATAGCAACTCCTGATGCGGTAGTGTCAAGAGGATATTCAATTATGTATGGAAAGGGAGGTGCAGAATTTACTTATTGGAATGACGCTTTTTCTTTAATAAGAGATATCAATACATTAAATGAGTCTATACCTTTGATTAAGTCAGGCGTAATGCCAGAAAATGAGATAAAATCTCTAAAAGGAGAAGTAGCATTTTTCAGGGCTTACGTTTATTTCGCCTTGGCAAAAAGATACGGTGGCGTTCCAATCATTACCAAAAAACAAGATTATGATACTGATGTGAGTAAATTAATGGTTTCAAGAGCTACTGAAAAAGATACTTACGATTTCATTCTTAACCAGTGCGATACTGCCGCAAAATATTTAATCCCAACAGATGAAAGAAGAGCTACAAAATGGGCGGCTTTTGCATTAAAATCCAGGGTGGCGCTATATGCAGCATCTATTGCTAAGTATCCGGTTACAGGTTCGTCTCAGGCACAAGCTGCAAATCTAATTGATGCACTGCCATCTTACCCTGGCTTAGCTAATGAATACTATAAAAAGTGTATTGATGCATCTTTACAGATTATAGATCCTAATTCAGATATTGGTCCGTCTGGTTATGGCCTTTTTCAACCACATCCGGCCTCACCGGCAGACGCTTTAAAAAACTACCAACATCTTTTTGAATCAGCTGAAAATGCTAAAGTGGAGACTATTTTTACAAGAGGCTACTGTATTCCAGGAAACGCAACCGGACACAGTTGGGATTTGGACCAATGTACCCCTCAAGTAACTGGTGGTTACGGCAACGGTGGAACAGGCAATCCCACCTTAGATTTAGTGGATTTATATGAAACTTATTCATCTAACGGCGCAAGCGTTCCAATAAATACCAGACTTGATAATAGTCTTAATTATGCTGTCTTTAAAGCAGGAACGCAAACTCAGTACAGGCATTTTAATGATCCTCAAGATATTTTTACGGGGAAAGATGCAAGAATGTTTGCTACAATAATAACTCCAAGTTCTATTTGGAAAAACACTAAAATTATCATTCAGGCAGGTCTGGTTAAACCCAATGGAACAAGCTTGTACCGGCAAGACGGGAGTGTAGCAGTAGGCGCTAACACGTATTATGCTTACGGAGGTAGTACCGCAAACTCTTACTCCGGTTGGGGTAATGATTCACAACATTCATTCACAGGGTTTTTTATCCGGAAATATGTGAATGAAGCCAATACACCTTTACCTACTGCAGGTTCAGTTACTACAGATTTTATAGAAATGAGATATGCCGAGGTATTACTGAATTTTGCGGAAGCAGTTACAGAAAGTGGCTATACGGATAATAATGCGGTTGATTTAGCTGCCAAAGCAGTAAACATTATCAGACAAAGAGCTGGTTTTACCTATATGTTACCAACACCGGTGACAATACCGCAAATTCTACGAGAAAGAAGAGTAGAATTTGGTATGGAAGGGTCAATTACACTTTGGGATTTAATCAGAAGACGCGAGTATGATGATTACTACACCTCGTTTAAACATAAAGTATTGTGCCCTATGTTAGATTTAACCACCCCTACGCCATCGTATTTCTTTGTAAGAGACACACATAACAAACAAGGCGGTGTAATGATATGGAACGGAACCTTAAAGGATTACTATTTGGCAATCCCA
>JAUZPC010000378.1 GCA_030706105.1 Bacteroidota bacterium
ATTATAATATAATATATCAATATATAAAGAAATTTGTCGCTTTTTAGGTGCTTGATATATACTGTTAATTTTTCAACGATCACAGTATAAACAATACAAATGAACAGGACGGTGAAGTGTAAAAAAATCAGGAGCTGGGGTTATATGTATATATTGCAGATACCGTGGTTAACCATGATTAACTGCAACATAAAATATTTTTAGGAGGCGTATTATTTTGAAAAGATTTGTATCGGTTGCAATTGTTATTTCAATTATAATTACTATTTTTCCGCTTAATGTATTTGCAGCTTACCAAAATGCATCAAGCTGGGCAATACCTGAATTAAATAAAGCTGAAAGCTATGGACTTATACCTGAAATAATTAAAAGCAACATGAAACAAGCAATTACCAGAGAAGAATTTTCTATGGTTTGTGTAAGGGTTTACGAAAATACATCCGGACAAACAGCCCCAGCAGCACCAACTAGCACCTTTACAGATACCAAAAGTACAGATGTGCTGAAGGCATATCAACTTGGTATTATTAAGGGTGTTGGTAACGGCACGTTTGCTCCGCGTCAGTATACCGACCGCGAGCAGATCGCAACAATGATCAAACGTCTCATTTTTGCGCTGACACCGGCTATGCATGTTACTTCTACATCAAAAACATCATATACGGATAATAGTTCAATAAGCAGTTGGGCAACTGAAAGTGTAGCATTTTCAACTAAATTCAACTTTGTTAAAGGTTCGAATAACCAATTTAGTCCCAAAGACACCTGCACTCGTGAAATGGCAGTACTAATTGGAACGAGAGTTTACGAGTTTTATAAGCCATCAGAAACCTTAGAGAATGATAGTCCAACAAAATCAGAAATACTTACCCTTGCAAAAAACTACTTCCAGGAAACCGTAAACTTGGTTGAAGTAACAGAGCAATTTAGAAGCGTAATTAACTTTATACCTGATTTTACCGGAAAAACTATTGATATTGATAAAGCAAAAAAATTATCAGGTGATGCTGCTCAATTAATTACATATACAAGTGCTAAAAATATGTATCTGGCATTTGCATCAGCAGTATTTACTCTAGACCCCGATAGTTCAGTAGCAGCGACAAACTTTGGTACAGCCATTGCTACATATAATGATGAGTTAATTAAATCAAATAATTCATCAGAAGAATATTATGATAATGCAATTAAGGTTTATAACTATGCACTCATAAAATCAATGCAAGGTGGCAAGTACACTAATGACAGCTTAAGCATTTTAGTAAACATGGGTAATTTATATCTTGATGCTAATAACTTTAAGCAAGCCTATGCTGCTTTTAATACGGCATATACTTTTAATAAAAACTGCTCGGGTGCAAGAATTGGTCTTATGAATTATTACCTTGCAAAAGGTGACTTACAAAATGCCTTGAAGTATGTAAACGGAGTTGGTTATCCTGCTATCGCACAAAAAGTTGCCGATATTGAAAAAGAAAAGCCTGCAGTTATGGGAGAAGATATTCCAGGTTACAATTCAAGTGAAGCAGAGCTTGTAGATGCAATACAAAAGGATACAGAAATCCCTGTTATAACTACATTCGATTATTTACAAAATATTGATCCAAAAGCACATGATGATGCAAAGGACTTTATAGACAATATCAAAAGCAAAATGAAATTTGTTGCACCAAGTATTAATATTGTCTCTCAATACTCTAGCCTTGAAAATATTTCAAAACCTATGGGACAATCAGCACTCGAATCATTCGCTTTCGGCGTTGAAGAATTTGAAACTAAACATTCGGCTTACGAAACAGCAGTAAAGTTTGATTATCTGGAACGCATGGGAGCACATGTTGATTTGGGCGGAATTCCTTTGTGGAATTATATACAAAATCCTACAGCATATAAAGATATAGACCCCGTCATAACAGGAGAAGATAATATTGAGATCTCTGCAGAAGAAATGATGAATAATCTGCAATCAGGACTTAAAAATATTTATAGTCCTGATGGAATGGACATTGCAGAAAGTGATAAATTATTAAGTTCACTATCTAAAAGCCAACCTGAAATGGCGATTTTTACAAAAAATCCTTTTGAATTTGGAAATTATCTTGATTTTTTTGTTCAACGCTATAATGTTTTGGCTCTTACAAGAAAAATGAATGTATTACCTTCGTATGCAATGAAAATAAATCAACAGGTTACTAATATATTAAATGAAGAATCTGAAAAACTTGGAACTCAAATTGATAAATTAAATGAAGCCCAGCAAAAGGAAGAAGATGACTTAACTGAGAGGCTTGCTGATAGTGACCTTAGTATACTTGAACGGACAAGGTTGTTTCATGGAATACATGAAAAGTATAGACCCCAACGAAATAGTTTAAAGAACGTCGCTTTTAATAAAGTAACTTCAGAGGCTACAAAGGCTTATCTACAAAAAATAAAGCCAAATGCAGAAAAAGTCTATAATGATTGTATGGGGCATATTATGTTAATTAGTGATGAAAAAGTACAAAAAAATCTGGAAAATCGTTTGAACTCACAGATCCTACTTGCTGTTTCAACAGCATTATCTAATGTATTGACAGCATACAATATTGCAGAATGGGAAGAAGAATCTTCATGTGGTTGTAACTTGGAACAATTAGAAGCAGAAGAGAAACAAAGACAAGAGGAAGAAGAAGCAGCAGCAAAAGACCAGGCATTAAATGATGAGGAAGCACGTAAAAAATTTGAAGCAGGTGAA
Organism: Bacteroidota bacterium; assembly: GCA_030706105.1. Taxonomy (GTDB): domain Bacteria; phylum Bacteroidota; class Ignavibacteria; order Ignavibacteriales; family Ignavibacteriaceae; genus JAUZPC01. The sequence goes on from JAUZPC010000378.1 coordinate 2,738, forward strand.
ATCAGTGAAAATTCTGAATTATATAAAAAGTATATAAAGCCATACGAAGTTAATATAAACACTATTGTTTTCCAAGGGAAAGTCGGTCCATATAAAACAGGCTGGAATGTAACATTGGGCCTTGAACCCGAAGGACTTGGAGGCGGCATAAACTTTGGCAAAATGCAGAACCTCTATAGAAATACAACGACATACGATGGGGGCTTAACTCTCACAGCAAAAGCCGCTGCCGGGGATAATTATGAAGGTAAACTATCAGTAAATTTAGGTGCAAGCCTGACCAAAGACGCTAATGGCAATTTTTCACCGAATGATGTTGATATCGTAGCTGATGCGACAGCAAGTGCTAGAGTAGGTATTACTTCCGCAAGTATTGGAGTGGAAGCATCCGCCTCTCGTGGCACAAGATTTCATAGTAAAGGCGTAATTACTGGTGATAAGTATATCGATAAATATAAACAAGATGTTATGGGGCATTGGCCAGATATTGAACTAAAGGTCTGGGATGGCCAGTATTAATTGCTCTCATATAGATATATTTATTAAAATGAATGCTAATACTACAACGTATAATTGAATAATAAACAAATGGTTAAACTAATACTAAGAAAGGAAGGGATTTTCCATGGGAAAGAATAAAACAAAAGGTATTAACTCAGACCCGATGAAAGAAAGAACTCAGGAACTGGAAGAAACGAAAAGAATGCCAAAGGGATTGGTAAAAAACAATCCTACAAAATCGAAATG
>JAUZPC010000379.1 GCA_030706105.1 Bacteroidota bacterium
ACTCGGGGCGGAGTTAAAATGTTCAATATTTGTAAGAATAACGTTATTTACATCCTCTTCCGTCTCTTAAGAATAATCAGAATGCCATTTCATCCACTTACCGATTTAATATAATCATATCCATTGTCGGTCATAATCTGGGTAATCATGTTAATCAGGCAAATCCGGAATCGGATGTTTCATCATGGTTCATACTACTGCCGCCCGTCCTAAAAATCACGAAAAAATTAATAATAATTAATTTTGAAATTATTTAATTTGAATCTATATTTAAACATCAATAATTACTAAATTAATCAAATTTGGTTAAAATAAGTGTTCTTGATTATAAAATTGTTGTTCCGGCACATCAATAATTCTATAAATAGGGGACTGTCTCAGGTTCCGGTGCCATTAGTTCTGGTTCTAATTTGTTAGTGTTCAGTATTATAAATATTAACTTATTATAAAGATTCGGATTTATGCTATCCGGCTCTCTTTAGGTAATATTTACTGTCTCAGCTAAAAAGAAAACTATTTGATTTATATACTAAATCAAAAATTCAGTTTTGTATGCTCACAAATAATACAATGCAGATCAGGATGATAGTAAACAGCTTTAACTTTTGATATTATTAAAAGTTAAAATGGAAAGAAAAATAAAGGACTATTCTGAGCAGATTCGTCAAATGCCACAACAAGGAATAATCTTATATTTAGGGATATATTTTCTTTCTAAGATGTAGTTATTTTATAGTCATATAAATCATTTCTTTTTACAAATATTTACTTTGGTTATAGGGCAAGTAAATATTAAACACTCATATATCGGCTTAAATTATAATAAAAAATTAATGGTTCAGAAGAAAACCATTTAACATTTATTAACATCGCTGTGCTATGCTTACAGCAAAACTATGGAGGCTCGTGTGCTATGAAAAAACTTTACTTTCAGACTCTTTTATTACTTTTTCTGTTTACCCTCCCCAGCATCAGTTTGGGACAAATCGCTGCTTGGAATATGTATGCACTACCTGGAGGAACAAATAATTTTGGGCCAAGTCCGTATGCTGTGACAAATAGTGCTACAAATGTTATTATAGGAGGATTGTCAAGAGGGAGTGGTGTTGGAACTTCTGGTACTGGTGGGGCTAAAGGTTGGGGCGGTACGGGCTGGAATAATTCAACTGCAGAATCTGGTATTACAGCAAGATGTTTTGCAACATTTACAATTAAAGCTAAAGCTGGATATGTAGTTTCCTTATCAACATTCGATTTAAATTATAAAAGGTCTTCTACAGGTGCGACATCTTTGACTGTACAATATCAAATAAATACTGGGGCCTTTGTTGATATTGCAGCAGGAATAGCAATAACAACAGCGGGAAAAATTAGTCAGATTGATTTGAGTTCAATTGCAGCTTTACAGAATGTTAACAGTGCAAATACTATTACATTTAGAATCATTCCTTATGGTGCTTCAGCATCAGGGGGTACATGGTATATATATAACTCTGGCAATTCTGCTTCAACAACAGATCTAAATATTGGAGGTAGTGTTTCAGTTGGTGTTTCTCCAGTAGTTTCATCTTCTTCCAGTAATTTGTCTGGATTTATACAAAACAATACTACTTCACCTTCTTCTGAACAGTCATTAACTGTTTCAGCAAGCAATTTGACTGCAGATGTATCAGCAACTGCAACTTCGGGGTATGAAGTTTCTTTAACTTCAGGTTCAGGCTTTAGCAGTAGTGTTAATTTAAGTCAAAGTGGCGGTACTTTAACAGGACAACCTGTAACTTTATACGTAAGACAAAGTAATTTATCTTCTTTAGGAACAAATTCGGGTACGTTGACTTTAAAATCTGCTGGTGCAACTGATGCTGTTGTAAATTTATCTGGTATCAGGACTCAGTATTTTTATTCTGCTTCAGCTGGGAATATGGATGCTGTGGCAACCTGGTGGTCAAATCCAGATGGTGCAAGCGGAACTAACCCAATAGATTTTACTACAGGTGGGCAAGTATTTCTCATTCAAAATAGAAGTGATGCCACTCTAGGCGCCGCATGGAGTATTGCAGATAATAGTACTGGTTCTAAGATAATAATAGGTGACGGTACAAATTCTTGTAACTTTACTATTCCTTCGGGTTCGCCTGTTACCGGGACAATTGATATCTCAAATAATGCTATACTTACTCTTCAAGATAATGCGGTTCCAACTTTTGGAAATATTACAAGTGGGACAATTAATTTTGCTCAATCAGGTGCATTTACAATCCCAATAAATACTTATAAAAATTTAACTTTAGAGGGTGGCACTAAGACATTTTTAGGAAATACTACAACTGTGGTTGGTGATTTAGTATTTTCCAATACAACTTTAGATGCTCCTGCAGCTTTACCATTTGCTACTATTAGTCTTGGAGGAAACCTTACATACTTAGGAACTGTTAACAATCCTGCTGATGCTAATTCAATTACATTAAGAACTACCGGTACGGGAACTCAGACTATTACTGGTAACGGCAATACTGCTCGCTTTTTTGCGTTGCAAACCACAAATTCAGGAAATAATGTTGTCCTTGCCGGAAGTACTACAAATTTATTAGTCGGAAATGCAAGTACAAGCAATGCCGCTGGGGTTTCGCTTACTGCAGGTACCACTCTAACATTAAATGGCAATACACTTACTTATTTTAAAGGCAATGGTACTTTAGGGGGTACTGGGACCATCACCTGTACACCTTCTTCAAACATCGTTTTTCAAAAAAATGGTGCTACTGCTTTCGGCACATTGCGATTAACTTCAGGTAGTGAAACACTTAATAATTTAACACTTGATTTGTCAGGTACTGGGAGCACAGTTGTCTTGGGTACTCCGGTAATAGTTAACGGTGCTCTTGCAATTACTAATGGCACTTTAAAAACTCTTGCTAATACTTTAACTCTCGGCCCTTCTGCTACAATAACCGAGTCAACCGGAAAGTGTGTTGTTGGTAATTTACAGACAACAAGAAGTATCGGATCCGGTGTTTCTTCTGATTTTGGCGGCCTTGGTCTTACTCTTGGAGCTTCTGCTGAAGATTTGGGAAATGTTACTTTAACGAGAGTAACAGGTTCTCCGGTCACTCTAAATTCAAAAAATAGCATCAGTAGAATATGGAAATTGAATCCGGCTAATCCGTTAACTGTGTCCCGTGATATGACGGTTTCCTGGTCATCTGATGATGATAACGGTTTAACATTAGCTAATGTCCTAACCTGGCAGTCAACTGATGATTTTACAACAACCGATAATGTTGCTCCTTTAGGTGCACCAGGGGATGCCTCAACAACAAGATCTATGTCGTTTGCACTAACTTCCTTAACAGCCGGTGCAAATACTTCTTATGCAATATTCCAGGCAGATTCTCCTCTCCCGGTCGAACTTAATTCATTTTCTTCTGTAGTTAAAAATAACACAGTTAATTTAAGCTGGACTACCGCAACAGAGAAGAGTAA